>NZ_JBVVPO010000013.1:22119-164565 GCF_055811795.1 Bradyrhizobium sp. MI1.7 | reverse complement strand
ATCACCATCGCCGAGTTCGCGCGCGTCGTGGCCGCCATCGTCGGCTACGGCGGCGAGATCAGTTTCGACACCTCGCGCCCCGACGGCACGCCGCGCAAATTGCTGGACGTCAGCCGTCTCGCTAAGCTCGGCTGGCGCGCGACGACCTCGCTCGAGGACGGCGTGAGGCGCGCATACGAGGCGTTCCTATCGAGCCATCCAGCCGCGGTACGCCAGCTGTCTGAGGTCTTGCGCTAGACGAGTAGGGATCATACGGACGGCCCGAAAGGCCGGTTCTGGCGCTAGCCGCTGTCGGGGCGCCGCAAGCGCGTTCCCTGGCGCGCCCGAAGTTCCTCTTCGTATTTCAGCTTTTCCAGCAGCATGTCGGTCACAAGACGTCGCAATTGCGCGTTCTCGAGCTCTAACCGCTTGATTGTGTCTACACTGCTGGCGTCGGCCGAACCGAGCGGCCGGCCATCGGCTTCGCTGCGCCGGCCACCAACCGGCTCGGACGAGTCGGGCATCTTCTTCCAGCGGTGGTAGGTCATGATGCTGACGCCAAGCGCCTTCGATATTTCCCGCTGGGTCTTCCCCTTGGCCGCAAGTTCGTTGGCTTGCGCCAGCTTGGCCGAAATCTCCTCCGAGGCATGCCTCTTGCCAACCATCGTGGTCCTCTCCGGCCAGAATCTTGCCAGTCCGGACTTAGTAAGCGCGAATCGTGAACGTTTTCAATAGGCCAGCGAGAAATCCTGGACCGGCTATCGGCCGGCAGACCCGTCAGCGCATGCGTCCGCCGATGCGAGAGGACATCATAAAGTGCGGTCCCGTGCTCCAACCGGTCGCGCCGCCGAACAGATCATTCCCAAATGTACCAATGTTAACTCTTGCGACGACACCGCTTCGAGGCCGGTTGCGGCCGAAAAGCTCTGGTCAATATGCGTTGCGCGGCCGGACCAATTCGAACGCCGTCTTCAGCATGATATGAATATCCAATATCAGGCTCCAATTATCAATATACCATAAATCGAGTGCAACTCTCCGTTCCATGAGCTCGAGCCGCGGCGTGCCCCCGCGATAGCCTTGAACCTGCGCCCAGCCGGTAATACCCGGCTTGACGTGATGGCGGAACGCGTAGTTCGCGATCATGCTGCCGTACTCGTAGTCGTGCACCAGCGCGTGCGGCCGCGGCCCGACGATCGACATATGGCCCTGGATCACGTTGAGCAGCTGCGGCAGCTCGTCGATGCTGGTCTGGCGGATCAGGCGTCCGACCCGGGTCACGCGCGGATCCTGCTTCGTGGCCTGCACGACCGTGCCGCCGTCCTCCTGGACCCTCATGCTGCGCAGCTTGTAGATCACGAACGGCTTGCCGTTGAAGCCATGGCGGCGCTGCCGGAAGATCACCGGCCCCTTCGACTCCAGCTTGATCGCGACTGCGACGAGGATCAGTGCGGGGGACAGTACGACCAGCGACGTCGCCGCCACGATGATGTCGAGCAGCCGCTTGGTCAGGCGATCGAGAACCGACAGCGGCGCCGGCTGCACCTCCACCATGTAGAGCCGTTGAGGCATCGAGGTCTGGTGGCGCAGCACGGTCGACACCGCGCGATCGGGCAACAGGCGCACCGGAAGCGGAATGATGCGCAACCGGTCGAGCAAGGCCTCGATGTCGCGGGGACCGGACCAGGACAGCGCGAGCACGATCTCCTCGGCAGCGGCCTCCCGTATGCGCTTCATCAATTCGTCTTCGTGCCTCCCCGGAGCAGAGAGTTTTGGCGCTTCGTTTCTCGGCAAAATGATGCGCTCGACCTCGTGGAGGCCAAATCTGGCGAGCAGGTCGCTCCTTCCGAACTGGGCCAGCTCGCCTTGCGTTCCGAACACCACCACACGCCGGCCGCGGATCGTGCCGGCGACAAGCGCCGAACGAAGGCGTCGTTTCCCCAGCCAGCGCGCGACGAGAAGGCCGGCGCCGCCGATCGCGAAGAGGCAGACGACCGAGCCACGCGAAGCGTCGCCGCCGGATTTGAACAGAAACAGCACGACCGCGAGGACGAGAGCAGCGAGACACCAGCCGGCCAGGACCCGCCCGCCGTCGAGCTCGTCGTCCAGCAGCTGGTTCAACCGGTAGAGACCGAGGAAATGTGCGACCAGGACATAGGCGAAACTCGCCACCAAACCGAGCCCGGCATAGAAGGAGCCGTCGGCGGTGCCACCAAGCGCGCGCTGATAGGCGATGCCGCCGATGGCGCCCGCTGCGACGATGATCAAGCAGTCGACGGCCGCGAACAAGGGTTCGATGAAGCTGAACGGGATCGCCAGACGGACCCTCGATCGGCCTTCGAACGCCGATATCGGCTCACCCGCATTGGTCAGATCGGTCACAATTCGCCCCCGGGTCGGTTCGCGATCCGGATATCACGGGCATTGTACCATAATTATGATACTTTTACTGTCGATTAACCAATGCATCATCCGTGGATGACGACGCCTTCGCCTCGTCATCCGATTGACATGAATCTGCAATCCGCCGCGTGCTCAAGCGCGATGAGATCAGGCTGAATTGCCATCGCGCTTCAGGCTATTTGTTCGTCTAGCGCAACGGCGCAGCGTCCGGCTTGGCGTCGGGTTTGGGCTCGATCAGCCTGGACAGCGCGATCTCGTTGACCACGGGCGGGGTCTGCTTCAAGAGCTCCGCCACATAGGCGCGGCGGTTGGCCTCGATGCGCTCGGCCCGCATCCGCTGCACGAGGGCCTCCCGCACGTCCGCCAGCGGCCGCGTATGCGACGCCTCGGTGTCGAGCAGCTTCAGGACGTGCCAGCCGTCCTCGAGCCGGATCGGATCGGCAATGCCTGACTTCGGCAGGCCGGTGACCTGGCCACGGATCTCGGTGCGCATATCGGGCTCGGCGACCCAGCCGATCTCCCCTTCCCGCCCCGCAGTTGCCGCATCGTCGGACGATGCCTTCGCGATCGGACCGAACTCCGCGCCCGGCTGCTTGATCTTCCGCACGACGTCATCGAGCTTCTTGCGCGCGGTGTCCTCAGCCGCCTTGTCGGCGTCCTTGGCGAGGTTGACCACGATCTGGGCGAGACGGAAGCGGCGGGGAACGAGGAACGCGCTGGCATTCGCCTCGTAGACGCTCTTGATGTCGGCCTCGCTCGGATAGCTGTCGCCGAGCGCCGTGACTGATTGCAGGTAGCTCTCGACGATCAAGGTATCGCGTGCGCGCGCAAGCTGCGTCACGACGGCCGGCTGCTGGTCCCACTTCTTGGCCGCGGCCTCCTTGAGCACCAGGCGGTTGGCGAGGATCGCGCGCACGGTCTGGCTCAGCAGCGCCGGATCACGCGCCATCGCGGCCTGTTGGCGCGCATCGAGAAGCTGGATGGTGGCGCGCACCTCTTCCGCGGTGACGTCGCTGTCGCCGACGCGGGCGATGATCTCGCTGCCCTTCACGGCCGCATTGTCCTGTGCCGCAGGAGCTGGCTGGACCGCCGCCGGAGTAGCCGGCGCAGGCGTTGCGCGCGGGGCTGCGGGCTGGGGTGGATTGCGCGTCTGCGCGAGTGCCGGCGATGACGCCGCGGCGTGGAGCGCACCGGCGAGCAGCACGAGCTTGAAAACGTTCCGGGTCATGGCTTGGCCTTCTGTTCGATGATCTGGTCGCGAAGATCCTGGGCGGCGTTCTGATGCTCGACCCGCTTGAACCCGATCACGGGATCGTGGTGGATCACCTTCTCCAGCGGATCCATCTTTTCATATTGCTTGACGGTATCGTCGGCGATCCTGACGAGACGGACATTCTTGGCCTCGCAGGCCTTGGCGCTCGCCTTCCACGTCGTCGCCTCGCCCTCGAACTTGGAGCGCTCCGCGTCCTTGGTCCGCGCAACGCTCGCCGCCTCACCATAGGCGGCCTTCCACTTCTCCAGGGAATCGTCGCGCTCGGCGATCCGCTCGTTGAAGTCCTTCACCGCCTGGCGATAGGCCTGCTCGGCCTCCTTGACCTGGGCGCGATAGCCCTCGATCTGCTTACGCAGACGGTCGCGCTCCTGCTCGGCCGCGGTCAGCTTGGCCTGGACCGCGGCCCGTTGATCCTCGGCGGCACGCGCCTGCGCGGTGGCGCTGCGCAGCGCCTCGCGCAAGCGATCGCTTTCCTGGTCGGCATGGGCGGCCGAGGCGACGACGAGCGCCAGTGCAGCAATTGACGACAGACGCAACAGCCGCATGATCAGAACCTCGCGTTGAGATCGAGCTGGACGATGTCGACTTTGTACGGCAGGCCGGCGATGTTGTTCGCGCTCATCCAGCGCACCGAGCCCCAGATGTTCTCGCCGAGGCCGACATTACCGCCGATGAAATAGCCCTTGAGATTGGTGCCACCGAGGCCGAAGTCGGAATCGACGAACGCGTCAACCATCGCGTCGGACTCGAGGTACTTGTAGCCGACATGCGCGTTCCAGTCCCAGAGATGCTTGATCTCCTTGTTGCCGACGGCCATGCGCGCGAGCCAACCCTGATTGCCGCCGTTGTACACGCTCGCGCTGCCGTCTGTCGTTGAGCCGAGATTGTTCACGGCGACGGAAGCGACTGCTGCGCGATCGAAGGCGGTGTTCCAGATATATTCTGCGTCGAGGATGACGTGGATCGGATTGAACTGGGTCAAGTCAAGCTGAGCACTCGCGACAACGGGCCGGAAATCGCTGGCAAGACCATAGTACTGGTAATCAAAGGTCTGCACCGGGATCGGCACGTCTGGAATATTGCGTAATCTCATATAGGTGTTGCCCTTCTGGGCAAAGCTCGGGCGAAGGAGGTCGGTATCGCATGTGTCGCTCGCCAGATACACAAGACACGAACTCGACAGCCGCCCTCTCACGTTCGTGAAGTCGTAGTAGGCGACCGCCATTGTCAGATTGGTTTCGGCATCGAACCTTGCGGCGAACCCCGTCTGCGCGCCGAACAGCCACTTGTCGCGGCTCGGTAGCTTGACCGGTACGACATTGTTGCGCTGCAGATCCGCGATGTTCAGGCCGGCGTTCAGATCGGTGTTGAACACCGGAAAGGCACCGCCAACAAAGAACGGTGTGAAGCCCTCGTCGATCTCATGTTTGGCTTGCACGGCAAAGCCGTCGAAGCCGAGGTCTTTGTACCAAACCAGATCGGTAGGCGACCAGAACGGATTATCGAACCGGCCGACCGAGGCCACGACATCCTGCACGGGTTGATACTTGACGAACGCACGATCGAGCCACAGCGCATATTTGGAGAAATTTCCGCCATTGCCACCGAACGTCTGATTGGTCGAGACCGGAGAGCTATTCTCACCCGTCGCGATCCTCAGACCCGCGGTAAAGCCATCGAACAGATCGATGTCGGCACCAAGCCTGGCCCGGAAACGGAAACGATTGCGATCCTGCGAGACATTGTATGACGGCGGGAAATAGGGGTTGGGCGGGGCGTTGCTCTCCTCTTGGAATGGCGACCCTGTGTTGATGGCGCTAAAATTGGTGAGCGGCGCATTTCCGGCCGGGAAATAATCTCCCTCATACCGCGCGCGGATGTCGCCGTAGAATCGGATCCGCTGCGCCCATTCCGGATATTTGCCGGGCGAAGCCCAATTCTCCTTGTGGGCGCGGTCCATCACCTCGGCCCTGATCTCCTCGCGCAACTGCTTCTTGACGATCTCGGGCACGTAAGTGACGCGCTTGGTGCCGGGCGGCGACGTTGCGTCGGCAGCGCTCGTCGCCTTCTTCTCCGCGCCTTCCGCTTTGGCCGCGGCGTCGCGCGTCGCCTGGCGGGCGACATAGGCTTCGTCGTCGGCCTGCTTGACCAGGACCGCGGCCTGTTCCTCGCTCAACGTTCCCTGCTTCACGAGCAGATTGATCAGATTGACCGTCGCGTTCGATGAAGGCGGCGCGTCGCGCGAGACGGTCGGACGCTTGCCCTGCGGCATCCCGTCGTCCTGCGCCGCGGCGGGGACTGCGAGCGCAAGCAGCACCGCTGCCGTCGCTGCCAGTTCTCGCGTCTTCATTTCACGCCACATGACATCACCTCTTCTGCTCTCAACTCACTCACAGTCACTCGTCTCACCGCACTCACCCCCGGTTCTGGCCCGTGAGGCGGATGATCATCGGCATCGGCATGTCCTTTGGCGGCGGCTCGCGTGCGCGCAGGCCGCCCACCACCTGGTCGCGGATGGCCACGTCGAGCGCACCGTCGCCCGTCGATGGCGACAACTGCACGCGACTGACCCGGCCCGAACTGTCGAGCCACACCCTGGCGACGGTGCGGAACGCGGCGTCGCGAGATTTTTCATTCGCCTGCAGTCCCGCGTCGATCTGCGATTGCAGCATGCTCGCGTACCAGCCGAAGCGGCTGTTGCCGCCGCCTCCGCCGCCCCCGCGTCCCTTGCCCTGTGCAAAGCCGCCGCTGCCCGGCCCGGTGCCGAGACCGAGATCCGGCGGCCCCGGCGTCGGATCCGGTCCGGCATCGGGCGGCGCGTCCTTTGGAATGTCGACCGGCTTCTCCTCGACGACATCCTTGACCGGCGTCTGCTCCATCACCTTTTGCTCGGGCTGCTGTTCCGGCTGCTGCTCGGGCGGGGGCGGCGGTGGTGGCGGAGGCGGCGGCGGTGGAAGCACCATCGTCACCTGAAGCTCGTTCACCTTGCGCGGCGGATCCTTGTCGCCACTCATCACCATGATGACGACGCCGACCACCAACGTGATCACGACCAGCGCCGAGCCGCCGAGCAGCAGATAGCGCCGCCATGCCGGCGGGCCGTCGTCGTCGTTGCTGTCGTCGTCCCACGCCATCGTCCAGTCTCATCGCGCCGACGGCTTGGTCGCCATGCCGACCTGGGTGAAGTTGAGGCGGCCGAGCAGATCGAGCACGTCGACGACGTTCTGGTACTGGGTCTGGCTGTCGCCGCGCACGACGATCGGGAATTCGGGCGTCAGCGCACGCTGCTGCACCAGTCGCTGCTCGAGCTCGGGCAGCGTCACGGGAATGGTGTCGAGGAACAGCTTGCCGTCGTTGGCGACCGTGATCGCCTTGGTGGTCTGCTGTGCGAGGCTCGGCACCGCGCTCGCCTTCGGCAGGTTCACCTTCATGCCCTGCACGGTCGCCGTGGTCATGATGATGAAGATCACCAGAAGCACGTAGGCGAGATCGAGCATCGGCGTGATGTTGATGTCGTCGTACGGCTTGCTTTCGGACTGGACTTGCATGGGTTCACTCCGCCGCCTGCTTCACCGGCTCTTCCGGCAATTCGTAGGACTCAGCGATCCGCGTGATGAACTCATCGACGAAGACCTGCATCTCGCTGCTGACATCCTTGATGCGGATCGTCAGGTAGTTGTAGGCAAACAGCGAGGGGATCGCGACGCCGAGGCCCGCGACGGTGGCGACCAGCGCGGCCGCGATACCCGGCGCAATCGCATTGACGTTGACGTCGCCGCTGGCCGCGATCGCCGCGAAGGTGATCATGACGCCGACCACTGTGCCGAGCAGGCCGAGGAACGGGCCGCCCGAGATCGCGATCGTCAGCATCACCATCAGGCGATTGAGGCGCTGGCTCTCCCGCACGTAGCCACTGTCGAGCACGGCGCGGATCGACTGGATGGCCTGCGGCGACAGCCGGCGGTAACCGCCACCCGCAAAGCGGCGCCGGATCTCCTGCGCACCGGCCGCGAACAGGCGGTAGAGCGGCGCGGCATGGACCACCTTGCGCTGCTTCTTGCCGAGCTCGCCCCCGAAGCTTGGATCGTTCTCCTGATTGTCGAGCTGGAGCAGCCCGCCGATGTCGGTCGAGGTCTCGCGAAAATGCTTGAGGAAGATCGTGTTACCGGCCGAGACGCGGTTCAGATACGAGATGCGATCGACCATGACGTACCAGCTGATCAACGCCATGATCCCGAGCAGGCCGATGACGACCCAGCCGTCCAGCGTCACCGAGCGCAGGATCACGCCGAAATAGCCGCCGCTGAACCAGCCCGCGTTCTCCTCGTCGACGCTGAAGGAGATCAGCTTGGCCTGGTCGGGCCCCTGCCCGACCGCCGACAGCTTGATGAAACCGGCCGAACGCGCGACCTTTGCGATCGCAAGCTCGTCGACGTCACCGGCAAAGCCGGCGGCAGAGCCAGAAGGCGCGGCTGCGGGTGGCGTCGCCTGAGCCGCGTCGGCTGCGGGCGCGGCTGCATCCGCGGCGGGAGCTGCCGCGGTAGCGGCGCGACCGAGTTGCGCCACGCCGGTCATGGTGGGCAGGGCCGCAGCAAGCGTCGCGACCTGGTTGCCGTCGACGTAAAGGATGATCTGAGCACCCTTCGCCGTGAACGCGACCTGGTGCCAGGTCCCGGCCGCGATCGCCGTCCCGCCGGCGGCACGCTGCGTGTTGCCGCCGCTCGTGACCTCCACGAACGCCACACCGTTGTCCAACCCAACCGTCAGCCCGTTCGCGCCCTCGTTACGAGAGAACAACACTGCGCCCGGCTGCGGCGCAATCATCTTGATCCAAAGCGACCAGCTGAGTTCACCGCCTTCCGCGGTCACGAGCGAGGGCGAGCCGGGAAGCGTAAGCGCAGTCTGCCCATCGAGGCGCGCGCCCTGCCCGATGATGGCGCCGTCAGCAGCCGGGACCGCGTTCTGGGCGGTGTTCGCCCAGGCGGTGATGTCCTGCGCCGGCGTCGAGCGGTCGTTGAAATGATAGACCAGCAGGGTGTCGGGATCGTAGGTGCCCTTCGCGTCGACCGCGGTCGGCGCCTTCTGGTTTCCGTAGTAGAGCCAGATGTCGTTCTTGGTCCCCGGCTTCAGGTCGGGAACGCCGACCCAGACCAGCGCTTCGCCGAGCAGCGAGTCGTATTTCTCGACATGGTGCTTGAGCGGCGTCTTGTCGTCGCCGGCAACGAAGCGAAGGTCGCCGCCGTCCTCCTTCGCCCCACCGAAGCGAAAATTGCCGACATGCAGACGCACGAGAATCGGCGTGGTGCCGATGGCATCGCTGATCCCTGCGCCGGACGGACCGGTGTCGATCGTGATCTTCTTGCGCAGCGTCCACTGATCGTTCCACCACGCCGCCGCGGGCGACGGCCACAGTGCGGCGAGGAAGACGAAGGCGAGCATCACCGGCGCGCTCAGGCGAAGTCCGGGGCGTGATCCAAAGCGAAGGAGCGACATCTAGAATTCTCCCCAGACCCGAAAGCTGAACCGTGGATGATTGGCGACGGTGACCTGCTGGCTGGTCAGCGGCATACCGACGAAAACAATGCTGTTGAGGTAGCGAAGGGTCTTCATGCGCATGCCGACTCCGTAGCTTGCGAGGTCGAAATGCGATTCCTGATCGATGAGCGGCTTGTGGATTCTGGTATTGCCGCCGTCGGCGAAAGCGAAGAAACGAATGTCGTCGAAGGCGTTGTACTTGATGGATTCGCCGAGCGGATTGGGCAGCTTCTGCTCGAGATATTGTGCGAGATTGGGCGTGCGCAGCTCCAGCGTGCCGGCGACGCCGTAATCACCGATCACCTCGGATTCGAGATAGCCGCGCACCGTGTCCTGTCCGCCGAGGCTGAATTGCTCGCTGGACACCAGCGGCTGATCCGCCGCCTGTCCCTGCAGTTTCGCGTAGAGCTGGAACCCGCCGGCGAAATCCTGAGTGTGCGAGATATCGGCGTGCAGCGTGATGAAGCTCGCGGTCGCGTCGAAACGCTTGGCGTCGAACTCGTCGCGGCTGGAGCCGATGCCGCGCAAGCCTGCCGTGATCGTTGCGTTGAGCTGCGTGAGCCGCCCCTCGCCCTGCCAGGTTGCGCCGTAGGTGCCGACGAGCGGCACATAGGTCACGGGCGAGTCGAAGGCATCGGAGCCGAGCTTGAGCGACTGCTTGAAATCCTTGTAGTCGATCCCGAGGGACAGCGTGTGGAACAGTTCGCCCCTGGACGGCAGCGTCAGCACCGCACGCCCACCGACCACCTGGCCGGGACCGACAACGTTCGAGCCGCCGACGGTCGCGACCGAGCTGTCCGAGGTCAGGCCATAGACGAGGACACTGAGCCAGTCGATTTCGGTCCGCGCCAGGTACGAACCCGACACGACCATGGCGTCCTTCGGGTTCATCGGCGAGACCTGGTACGTCCAGGTCATGGAATGACCGAGCTGCCAGAGATTGTCGTAGCGCATCGAGATGCTGGTACGCAGCGGCGTGGTGCTCGGGCTCTGCTTGTTGTTCAGCTCGATGCTGCCGTGGAGCGGAAGCGTGTCCTCGATGTTGAGATCGACGTCGACGGTGCCGGGCGCGACGCCTGCTCGCAGCGCCGGCGTGACGCGCCGGTCGGGCCAGCGGTTCAGCGCGACGATGTCCTTCGTCACGTCCTGAAAATTCGGTAGCGTTCCTTCCTTGAGCGACGGCGCAGCGCTCTTGACGTTGTCGAGGTCGAAATAACGCGAGCCCTTGACGCGGAGGCGTCCGACCCGGTTCTCGGTAACCTTGAGCACGACGAAGCCGCGCTGCGCATCCTGCTGCGGCACGGCCACGCTGACGGTCTGAAGGCCCTTGTCGTGATAGGCCTTCTCCACCGCGGCGCGGGCCTTCTCGACATCCTGCGAGCTCTTGTCCGGACCGAGGAAGGGATAGACCGCAGCCTCGATCTCGATCTGCGGCAGATTGTCCGCGCCCTCGACACGATACTCGTCGATATCGAAACGGGTTTCCGGTGCTGCCGGCTTGGCCGCCTCCGCCTCACTCTTGGCCGGCTTGGCGTTTGCGGGCGCAGCAGCAGCGGGCTTCGCCGCAGCCGGCTTGCTCGCGTCGGCCTCGGATTTCGCCGCGGCCGGCTTCGTGCAGATCGCGCAGATGATCAAGCCGCAGATGGCGAGACGCGAGGCACATGCCGCATCAGACCGACCACTCCGCACAGCGCGCAGCGGCGGCGGCGCATGACGGCGCGCGCCATTATGATACAGACGACGCGAATTCACCTCAGCCTCGATATCATGCTCGCATTGCAGACGCCCTTCGGCGACCGCAGCGTCCTTCGGACAGCCCGAAACCGACCGAGACGCCGGTCTGCGAGGGCCTTATCCGATAGACGTTGCGCGCGCAGGCGCAGCGAAAACTTTTTTACGATGCTCGCGACACCGCTCAATCGCTCGTGTGATGATTTCACGCAACATAACGCCACTATCACTCGATGCCTGTTACTCGATAACAGTTCGTCACATTACCGTTGTGCGGCCTTACTACCGTCCGGCCACAAATTGGGGACTGAGTGAAGTGGGGCGTAGCATGACCATCGACAGCATCAGCAGCTTGCGGACGCTTCTGCTCGCAGAGTATGTCGACTTCGATCGCAGGTTGACGCGCCGACTGGGCTCCTCGGACCTTGCTTCGGAAGCGCTCAACGAAACCTACCTTCGTCTCGAAGGCATGCGCGAGCTTGGGCCGGTGCGCAGCCCGAAGGCTTATTTATTCCGCATCGCGCTCAATATCGCTGCGGACCGCCGCCGCGCCGAGAAGCGCCGCCTCACCGTCGACGAGGTCGATGCCCTGCTCGAAATTCCCGACGACCGGCCCGACGCTGCGCGCGTGATCGAGGATCGCTCCGAGGTCAATCTGCTCAGGCACGCAATCGCCGAGCTTCCCGAGCGCCGCCGACGCGTGCTGATGCTCTCGCGCATCGACGGCATGCCGAACCGAGAGATCGCGGCCCTTCTCGGCGTCACCGTCCGCACTGTCGAGACCGACCTCAAGCAGGCAGTCGAGCATTGCGCTGATCGTCTCAAACGTCCCGTGCGGACCAAATTCGGTTTTCAGCGTCCAGCTTCGTCTTACGTACATAGATATGCCGATCGCGAGCATCCGCTCACGCCCGGCGTGTGCCGGAAAGCGCTGGATCGTGACGAAGCGAAGCCATCAGGTCGATCACTTGGATCCCTTAATCCGTGAAGCCCTTTCATGGATCATGCGCCTCAAGTCGGGCGAGGCGACGCTTGCAGATGCCGAACAGCTTATGGACTGGCGCGGGCGAAGTTCCGCGCATGAAAATGCTTTCCGCGATGCGGTAAAGTGCTGGCGCGCCATCGGCCAGGCGCTTGCAACCGGCCGTCCCGCGCCGGCAAGCCGGCGGCGACGCGCATCGAAGGGCAAAGCGCGCACCTAATGCCTCAGGCCTGACCTGCGAGCCGCAGGTTCCTGCTCCTGCAGCCTGTCAATGCAAATCAGACGGCGTCTTGCGGTCGGCTACGCTGCGCAGGCGCGTGTTCAGAGCAGCGAAATTGATCGTGCTCCCCCCCGTCAGGACGCGACCACGTGCGGGCGCGCTGCTTGCCGAAGTCCGTCCGAACGTCGGTGGTGGAACGGAGCCGGTGACGGCGACGCCGTTGGCCGCCAGATGCGCGCGGACGCGCGTGCAATACTCGACCGACAGATACGAGAATCGTGTCTCGCCATGGCCGGCGCGATATTTCATCGTCGCGGTGCAGAGATCGCCGTTGGCCCGGCGCCAGGCACCGGCGAGATAGCGAACGCCGTAATGCACGTTGACCTCGGGCGAAGCCAGCTCCGCCGGCGTCCCGGCAAAACCCATCATCCGTGCAGTCGGCAGCATCACCTGCATCAACCCGACTTCGCCGTCCATGCCGACCACGGCGGGATTGTATCGGCTCTCGACCGCCATCACCGCATCGACCAGCGCGGGCGGCAGGCCGAAAGCCAGCGCTTCGCGCTCGACCAGTTGCCGGTACTCGGCACGGCCAGCGCGCCAGTCGCGGCCGAACATGGCGCTCGTGCGGTACGTGAAATTGGCAAGCAGCGGATTTGCGGGAGGAAAATCGGCGGCGGTAAGCGGACGCGGCGCAAACGGCTCCAGCGCCAAAGGCTCCACTGCGCCATCATCAGCATCGTCCACAGAAGCCGCGACGTGGCCGATTTCGGCCTTGCTGCGCTCGTCGTGCTTCTGGGCGCGCGCCTCGCCGCTCGCGACGATCAGCAGGCACAGCGCTGCGACCCGCCACGACCAGCGTATGCTTCGACTGGCTTGCAGATGTGAAGCGGATCCAGGCATCAGCGGTGCGGCGGCACGATGGTAGGAGCGGATGGCCTAAAGGGAACGGCCGAACGACCGTAATTTGAGCCATATTGCTGGCGAATCGCCGCCTCGTTCGGGTTGCCGACACGCACGTCGGACGAGCGCGCGTCGACCGGTGGCAGGTTGAGCGAAGGATTGACCTTGTTGACCTCGCGCTTGAGTTGCTGATTGATGCAACCGAACGCGCTCTCGTTTCCGATCTGCACATCGACGCAGCGTTCGTACGTGGACTTCGTCGCCTGCCCGCCGATGATGGTGCCCTGCCGCTCCACCGGCGGATTGCCCGGATTGGCGGATTGCGCCCCCGCACCTCCCGCCGCCGCGAGCGCGACGAGACCGGCCGCGAGAGCGTGGCCACCCGTGCGCGCGGACCAATACAAAACTCGGCTCATAGCCCTGTTCCTCCACCAGCCGGCAGGTTCGTTGGCCGGGCCGCGGGCGAGCATTAACATAATTCGATATCGTCGAATCGTATCCTGCACGATGAGTAACATTTGCGGTCCCGCCGTCAAGGCGCCTCCTCCGCCTCCATCATCGGAATGCCCGACCGGCTTCACTGCAAGACGGTGGTCGTCGAGGAGGTCGGCCCCGGGAAGCGGATGTTGTTGACGAGGCTCACTCCGCTCTCCGCGGTCACGAGCGCCGTGTTGATGAAGGTCAGAACCTTCGTGACATCCACTTGCGCAGCGTTAGCGGCGTAGAGCACGTCGAACGGACGCATCGATAGCTTGGTGGCGATGAAATATCCGGCCGGATCCTGGAAGTTGACGTTGAAGACGATCGGCACGGAATCGCCGTCGAACCTGGAGCAGTCGACGCCGAGGCGCTGCGCCACCTCGCGCGGCTCGCGGCGATAGAGGAAGACCGATGCCGGATCGGCCTGGAGGTCGAGCAGGCCGCGCGCCTTCGCGACCGCTTGCGTCAGGTTGATACGCCAGGCATCGAAATTGAACTCGCCCTGCTGGCCGGTGGCGCCGAACGCGATGAATTTCATCGGCTCACGGTAGAGATAAAGGCGGTCTCCAGGCTGCACGAAGGCGTTGCTCGCCGGGAAATAGACCAGATTGCCGAACGGCACCGTGGCGCGCTTTCCGCCGCGCTCGAGCACGACCCACGTCTCCCAGCCGGCGCCGCTGATGCCGCCCGCGCGCGTGATCGCGTCGGTGATGCGGTCCTGCGCGCCAGCCGACGGCATGGGGAATCGCACCGGCGTCCTGACCTCGCCGAACACGCTGACGAGCGAGGAGCGCTGCTGGCTGGATGTCACCACGACCTGCGGGTCGATCGCGCGTTTCTTGATCTGCGCAAGAATGTCTTCCTGAACCTGCACATTGGTGCGGCCCGCGGCGCGGATCCGGCCGGCATAGGGCACCGTGATGTTCCCGTCGTTGTCGACGGCCTGATCGGGCAGATTCACGAAATTACCCGGGCGCACGCCGGCTTCCAGCGGCACGTAGAGCCCGCCCGCCGCGGCCTCGAAGATCGTGACGCTGATGACGTCGCCTATGCCGAACTTGATGCTCGAGGGCGGACGCGTGTCCGCGAGATTTCCCGATAGTCCGTTGGGCTCGTATTTCTCGAGCACCTGCAGGACCTCGGGATTGAGCTTGACGACGGCAAACGGCAGCACCGTCGTGTTCTCGTTCCTGATGTCGAGACTTGCCGGCCCTGACATCGGAATGAACCCACAGCCGCCGAGCACGGCCGACGAGATCAGGCAGCATGCGATCAACAAGAATTTCCGAAATCGCATGACCGTTCGTTTCACACCAAGCTGACGCACACCTGGACCGGCTTGCGGGACGCCTCGCGGCGGAGCATGCCTCCCGCGCCGCCGGCGCAGGTGATGTGCGGTTCCTGCTGAGTAGACGCTCCGCGCAACGCATCTGCGAAAACGAGCACGGCAGCCGACGAGACTTCAGGGCCACAAATCCCGCGGGCGCCGCCGCGCGTTTCGCGCGCGGCCGATGAACCCGACGGAATCGGTCAACCGAACGTGTCACCGCCCCCGCAGCGATCGCTCGGGTGGATCGATTGCTCAAATCGGCGAAGACGCGGCGCCCGGCGGCCGAAAAGGCCCCGGATCACATCAGTTCGAGGACAACAGCTCACGCAGGCGCGCGAGCTCGATCTGAGTTTCGGAGACCATACGCATCAACAATGCATTCTCGTGCTCGAGATCTCTGATGCGGCGAAGCCGGCCGTCCGCGTCCTGTTTCAGTCCAAGATCGTAGACGTTGGCCTTCAATCTAGGCAGCGCGGATTCGGAGCAGACCGGTTCGGTCGGATTCGTCGCGCGCATTTCAACCCCCAAAACAAAATTACAGACAGGCCGTCTCCAAAATGGGACGGACAGCAGCCCACTGCCCGCCTCCCAGAAGCCTGTTGCCGACCTTGTAGGTCTGTTTCTTATCGTTGCTGTGACCAATCCTAAACAAGAAGTCAGATTTCTGGACGAAAAGCGTTCATTCGGTGGCAGGTGTGCTCAGCTTGTCCGGCGTCTCGCTCAATCGTGATGGATGACGGCGACACGGAGCTGTCGACCGCGACCGCAAGCCTATCAATCTCGAGTTGAACGCGCAGACCATCACTGCTTGTCGTTCCCCGATGGCGTCGTATCGGACTCCTTCTTGTCGGTCGCCTGGTCATCCTGACCGTCGCCGCCGCCATAGCCGATCACCTCGACGATGAAGATCGAACCCTGTCTGCGGGCCCCGGTTGCGGTTGGCGTTTCCGCCGACTTGGCGGCCGCGCCGGCCGTATTCGAGCCTGCCGTGAGCGCGCCGATATTGGGAACGGATACGGTCGGAATTCCGGTCGTGCTCCCCTGCACCTGGAAATTGCTGGCGTTGGCGATGACGGGTGCGACGAAGACTGCGCTGCCCGAGGCGCGCACGCCGGCGGTGCCGAAATCGATCGTGCCGCGCGGTGCGAGAAGATAAAGCTGGGACGCGGCTGCTTGCGACGACGCCTGCAGCGTGCCGATGCCCGCGCCGGTCACGAAGCCGCCAAGATCGATCGACTGGTAATCATCCTGATCATACAGCACCTGCAGCGCCGGTGCCGACAAGGTCGTCTTGGAGCCGCGGCCGGCGTCGAGATTGCCGTTGGAGCTCCACATCAGGATGTCGCCGCCCTGGGTCGTGAGCACGCGGCTCGAATTCACCAGCGCACTTTGGTCTGTGAAGGTGTTGATCGCGCCGCCACCCAGGGTGAGGATGCCGATATCCCGCAGCTTCAGCGCCGAGTTGGGTTCGGCCGCAAGCGAGCCGACGATGATATTGCCACCCGGGCCGAACATCGAGATATCGCCGCCGAGCTGGGTCTGAACCGTGGCATGCAGCAGGTTCATGTCGCCAGTCTTGACCAGCTGGCTGGCGCCGTTGCTTCCGCTGCCGAGCACATTTGCCGTGTAGCCCAGTCTCGCCGGGAACATCGTCTCGATCATGCGGTAGCCGCGCTGCGTGTCCGACGACGTGCCATCCTTCTGGCCGATGCCGACGGCTTTGAGCTCGGCGAAGAATACCTGGTCGATAAAGACGTGCTGGAGGTCAGCGGGCAAGGCCTGGAAGGCCGCGAACACGCTGGCATCGGTGTCACTGTCGCCTGCCGGCTTGCCGATCCGGCTCAAGAAGGAGCGCAGCTCGGACATGTAGTTATGTTTGACGCTGCCGGCATTCGCCGGATCGATATAGGAATTCACCACGGCGGCGTAATCGACACCGAACTTGGTGCCGAACATCGTGATGATGTCGGCGCCCTGCTTGGTGCCGGCAGCGTCCGTCAGCGTCGCATTGCGCCGCGGATTATTCGCCGGGCCGAGCAGCGACTGGTTGTAGATGCCGACCGAACCGCCTCCCGTTTTTTCCGAAATATAGATGTTTCCGACCGGCGTCGGGCTGGAATTGCCCACCGACACAATGCCCTCCTGAACCGGAGCCTGGGTCGCATTGTCAAACGCCGCCGGGAGGAATGGGCCAATATCGCCGCCGGCCTGAACCACGAGGAAGCCGGGTCCGGCCACCTGCAAGCCACCGCCATTGTTAAAGCCGGTGTAAGTGATGTTCCGGCCGGCTGCGATCGTGCTGACGTCGCTGGTATGGATGTTCTGCACGATGATGTTGAGATCGACGATGTCGCGCCCCGCATAGATGCTGGTCGGGCGATTGATCTCGATGCGCTGATAGACATTTTCAGTCGAACTGGTGGTCCTCTTGCCGTAGCTTCCCGTTGCCTTGATATCGCCGGTCGCGGCGTAAATGCGGGCGGTCGTGTCGAAACCGTCGGCTACATCGTTCTCATGCGCAAGGATCGCACGGCTGGACGACTCGTCATTGCCGCTATTGGGACGGAACGGATCGAACGCAGCGTCGATCAGAGACGGCCCGGCGGAAATAAGCGGGCGTGAGATCGATTGCGACGTCGATGTCTGCGGGTAACCGAACGTGAGGTCGATGCTGCCCTGCGCCAACAAATTGAAAGTGCCGTGCTCGGATGGGCTGAGCACGATGCCCGGCGCTGGAACCGCAGCCGAAGCACCCGAAGCATTCTGATTCAGGATGTTGCTGATCCCGGTCGTTATCAGATTGCCCTGCAACGCGATGGCCTCGAAGCTCGCAGGATAAGTCGCCGGAGCCGCCTGAACATTCAGGCTGTTGGCGGGATTGATGGCGATCGTCGTGGGCGCGATGGCGATCGTCACGTCGCCCGACTGCGCCACCAACCGAACCTTGCTAGCGGAGCCGTAGGCATCGAAATACAGCGGTAGCGTCGGGTCGGGCTTCAGCTCCAGGGGATTCGCCTTGCTCGGTTGCTGGGCGTGCAAGGCAGCCGGGTTGACAACACCCGCCATCGCGATCGAGCCGTTTGCCGTCATCGTGATCTGCCCGGTATCGACAGCAAGCAGCGGAAGGTTCGGAAGCTTGAGTGTACTGTTCGCGTACTTGTAGACATAATCGTTCTGGCCGATGTCGCCGCCCGCGACGATGCTGGCGTGGCCGGATCCCTCGTAGAACGAGCCGCCCCGGATGTCGCCGCCGGCGCGCACGACCATGTTGCCGCTGCCGTAGAGATGGGTCACGGGCGTGCTGTTCGCCGACAGGCCGCCGGTGACGCGCCCAGTCGTCGGAGCCGACACCGACACATCGAGCATATTGCGCCCGGCGAGAACGCTCACATTTCCGCCTGCGCTCAGGAAGCCCTGCTGGAAGCTGCCATACTGGATCCACCACGCGGTTTGCGAGGCGATCTGCGTTCCAACCGGCGCGAAGACACCGGCACCGAGGATCGAAGCGCCGGCGCTGGGCGTCACAGCGGAATTGGATAGCAGCCAAGGCTGATAGTACTGAGGCACCTTCTTGTAGACCGTGTTGCCGTTCTCATCCTTTGTTGCGATCACCTTGGTGCCGCCCACGACATCGCGCTGCGCGTCGACGACGACGTCACCGCCCTTTTCGGGGAAGGCCGCCGCAGTTGGCGGTCCGTAATAGAGCTCAGTGGCTCCGGCCGCGAAAGCCGCGTTGCCATATCCCAGCACGCGGGGCTCGAAGAAGCCGTCCGGATTGGTCACGACAACGCCGGAGGCCTGCAAGCTGTAGGGATTGGCATAGGTCGCGGTATTGACGCCAGCCGCGTAGATCACGCCAGGCGCAGCGACGTCCCTCATGATCACATCTTGGGCTGCCGAGATGGTGATGTTGCCAGTGCCCGTCCGTATCATGGTCGGAATGCTGACATCGACCTTGGTGGTGCCGTCTTTCAGGAACTGGCCATAGCTGCCGTGCTTGTCGACGATGACGTCTCCCCTGCCGTTCGCAAGGGGGACCCTGCCGGTCGGATTGGCGCTCGAGATATCGGAACCGGCGGTCAGGATGTAAGCCCAGGACGACGGCGCCGTCACCGTCTTGATGTTCGCCTGGCTGCAATCGACGGTGCAGACGAGCAATGTGTGCGGGAACAGATCGGCACTCGCGAGATCCTGCGAAGCCGGGCTGATGCCGTTGCCGCTATCGCCGATCTTGTAGGGCGCGATCGGCAGCTGGCCGGTGGTATAGTCGTTCAGATAGATCGAACCGAGATCGACCGAGCGGCTGGTCGCATAGTTCGCGAGCTTGTCCGTGTAGCCCTTGTCGAGATAGTTCGCGAACTGGAAGAAGCCGTCGGAAATCGAGGCGTTGACGTTGATGTTTCCGGCAGCGCGCAGCGACAGCACGCCGGCGTCGAGCCCGCCCCAGGGTGTCGCGAGACGGTAGGTGAAGTTCACGTAGCTCGATGCCGGATCGAAATAGGTCACGCCGCCGTCGGTTGCGAGGTTACCCACCGTACCAGCAGCCAGATTCCAGTTGCTGCTGACGGTGATGTCGCCCTTGGAGTTCACCAGGTCGACGCCCGGCTGCACGTGCACGACGTCCGCGCCGAGGCTGTCGACCAATGGAGCAAGGCGCGTGAACAGGTTGGTGAAGCCGTAACTCTGCCCGTTATAGCTCCACGTCCCCTTGGTGATCTGGGAGATCGTATCGCCGAAGAACACTCGGTCGGGGCTCGTGTCGCCGGTAAAGCTCGCGACACCCGGTTTGCCTTGGTTGGCAGGGTCAAACGTGTCGTAGACCCCGCTTGAACTCCATGGAATGAAGTTCTTCGTCTTACCTACAAAGGTGATCGTACCGTCCGGATTCCGCTTTGATGTACCGGAAAGATTGTTCGCGGCCGAGAATCCTATGGTGGCGTTCCCGTTGCCCAATCTCACCTGGACCGACGGTTGCACGGCGCTGCTGGCGCCACCGCTCCCGGGCACCACATCAGCAGACACAATCGTGAGGAAGGAATTTGGTACGCCACTAAAGCGTCCGACAGACGGTAGCACGACTACGCCGTTGGGCCCAACCTTCACGCTCGCCAAGGGACTGGTGTAACCGCTGCCCGGGTTGGTGATAACGACGAACAGCACCCCGTTGGCATCGACCTGCCCATAACCCTGGGCGGCGACGCCGCCCGCCGGCGGCGGATCGATCGTGACCGGAATATTCGTCTGACCTGGCGCGTATCCGAGATTATCGGCGGCAGTGAAACTGTATATCCCCATGACGAAGTTCTTGAGCACTGCGCCATTGCTGTTCGGAATTGAAACATCGCCGCTGACCACGCTGGTAAAGCCGTTGGCCGTGGTGACACTCGAAAACTGCCATCCGGAAACGTTGGTCCACGATCCATCCGTCGCAAGTATTACATTCCCGTTCGGGTCCAACTTGTACCAGCCGGCAGGATCGATCGTGCCGAACCAGCCAAGGCTTGATCCGTCGAGGCCGTGGTTGCTAGCGGTGGTGTCGAACGCGATGAAGCCGTTCACGGCGACCGAGCGCGCGCCGACGATGCCGACCTTTGAGCGGTCGTTGACGTTGTTCGTGGCATCGATCACGGGAAGCGCGTCGAAGGTCTTGTCGCCGTCGGCGTAGAAGTTCGTGCCGTGCGTGCCCGACGGGTTGGCGACATTGCTGATCGCTGCAATCTTGACGTCGTTGTTGCCATCCAGTGGGGCGCGGAACGTCACGGTGCCGCCGCTCAGGCCGCCCCTGGTGCCGCCGGAGACGTTGATCTGCGTACCCTGTTGCAGCCAGATTTTCGACTTGGCGTCCCAGCCGATTCCGATGGTGACGTCGCCGCCACGCTCGTCGGCGTGCGTGGTCGAGGCGTCGATCACGCCGCTGCTCGCCAGGAACACCGAATTGGCACCGTAGAGCGCGACCTTTCCGCCGGCCTGCCCGGTGCCGTCGATCGTGCTGCCGCCATAGCCGGTGGCATCCAGCGTGCCGCGGATGATGACCTGACCCAGTTGCCTTTCCTGGAAGATGGGAATCCAGGTCGGATCGTCCGCCGTAAGCGTAATGTTATTGGCCTTCAGCGTGTGCCCTGCCGCCAGTTCGAGATTGCCGGTGCGGGTGTGGATGTCGATCGCGCCGGTGAGGCCGCCGGCGAGCAGAATGTCCGCAAGCGCCGTCAGGTCGGCCGCACCGCCTGTATCAAGCTTGAACCGGCCGCCGAGGCCGGGACCGCCGGTGCCGAGCAGCCGGCCGGCGAGCATCGCGCCGCCGCGGAGCGCGTCCACCTCGATCGTCCCGCCATAGCCTTGACCACCGCTCGTCGTCGCGACGTCGATGGTGCTGCTGGCGTCGGTGATGACCTGGCCTCCGCCCGTGGCGTTCGACCCGATGTCGGCATACAGCACGACCTTGCCGCCTGACAGATAGGTGTCGACGTCGACCAGCGTCTTCTTGTAGCCGCGCGCCGAGATATACGCGCCGGGATTGAGGGTAACGTTCCCCGCGATCGCACCGAGCGTAATCGTGCCGGCCTGCGCCTGAATGGTGCTGCCGACGGCAATGTTCGACGCCGTGACCGTGAGAATGCCGCCGGTCTCGTCGCTGTCGGCAGGCGCAGTTGCGGCCGAGCCGCGCGTCACCGGATCGACGATGGAGATATCGCCCGACGCCGTCAGGACAAAACCCTGAGGAGTTCCCGCGGTTGCGCCGGAGACCAGAATGCGCGGCGTGCTGACGGTGAGGTCGGTCTTGTCGCCGTTCGCGCCGAGCGTCATCGTGCCGGGGCCTTTGACGACCACGCTGTCGTCGGCCGACCATTTGACCTTGGAGAAACCGGCAATGGTGAAGTCGCCGTTGACGACATTCCCATTGACCCGGCCGCTGCCCAGGTCGATTTCCTTTGCAGCCAGTTCGAGGCTGTTGCCGTTCGCCGCCGGAGCGCTGACGGGCGGGCTGGCCCCGGTGTTCTTGAGCGTGATGTTGTTGCTCGCCGAGATCAGACCGTCGCGTGTCAGGGTGGCGCCACCCGAACCCGCCACGGTCATCGTGCCGGTGGATGCGACACTGACCTTGCTGTTGGGATCGAGCGCGATCTGGGTGTTGGCGGCGTAGGTCGTGGCGACGCCTGCGGCGGATGTGACGGTGACGCCGACGCTGAACTCGACCGTCGCCGAGGAGGAAAACGCCAGCACCGTTCCGGCGCGCAGATTCAGGCTGGTGCCGGGATTGAGCACCTCGCTGCCGAGCGCGATGCCGGTGGCGTCCAACGACAGACTGCGCGCACCGGAATTGAAATCGCCATACACCGTAACCGGACCAGACAGCGCGCGCAGGGCCAGTGTCTGCACGTCGGCGAACTGGGTGCTGTTGGCCGGCAGCACCAGGCTCTTGCCGGCAACCGCCGAGGCCGCTCCGACGCCGATGGTCGGCGCGATCAGGTTGACCAGATTGGCGTGCAGGTCCGTTGTATTGATGGCGATCGCGTTGTTGGAGGCGGTGGCTTGCAGCGTCAGCGTGTTGGTCGAGATCTTGACGCCGTCGGCGATCGCCACCTTCCCGCTGTTGCTGGTGTCACCGCCCGCCAATGTCAGGCTTCCGGTCACCGGCCCGGCCGGCAGCACGGCCGTTGCGGTCGCGACATCCTTGAATTTGATCGTGAATGCTGGCGCCGAAACTCCGGTCGCAGTCGGCCCCGTCAGTTGCAGCGTCGGGTCGTTGCTCGCCACGAACAAGGCGCCGCGCCCCGGCTGTTGCGCACCGCCGTTCGCGTAATAACCGAGAGCCAGCCGCGCGGGGCTCGTGGGATCGAGGAGTTTTGCAAGATCGGCACCCACGATCTCCGTTCCAGAGAGCGTCCCGCCTAAAGCCGCGGCGAGGCTCTGGGCCGTGACAGGCGCCTGCCCGTCCGCAGCAACGACGTAATGGCGCCCGAGCCCGGCATGAACGACACCCGTAGTTTTGATGATGCTGCCGGTATTGATGGTCACCGTGCCGCTACCGGCCTCCGGGACATAGACCGGAAGATCCAGCAGGACGGACTGCGATCCGACCGTCACCGATTGCGTGACTTCCTGCCATTGGCCGACCTGCTGGGCGACAAGCAGGATCTCCGGCGCGCTGAACGTCTCGCCGCGCGTATCCACGACGACATTGCTGGCCGTCGGCGTGATCAGCGTGCCCGTTGCGAAGTCGCTGCGGCTGCCGCCGATCAGAATGCTCTCGAAGTCGTTGAGCTGGGCAACGTCGAGGCCGACATAGCCGGCCGGAATGTCGTTGTTGACGTACCCGGCATGGCCGACCACCGCGAGCTTGGGCGCGCTTATGTCCAGCTCGCTGCCGCGGCCGGTGTTGCCGTTTCTGTCCTGTCCCGGCAGCGTCCGCGCAACGCCGTTCATCACGATCGACTGGAGCGCGGAGATCGACAGCCGGCCCGCATCCATCGGCAGCCGCGGCGCCGTGACATTGTTCTTGGCCGCCAGTTGGGCATAATAGGCGTTGGCGCCGTTGAAGCTGTACTCGCTGTATTGCTGCCAGACCGAGCTTGTCTGCACCGCGAACACCGTCTGGCCGGACGACTGCTTTCCGGGCGCGGTCGACTGCGTGTAATGACCGGTCACCAGAACGGTGCCATCAGGCAGTTTGGTTCCCGTGGCAATGTTCTTGCCGGTGTTGTCGCTGGAATAGACGACGACACGCATAGCGCCCGGCAGCGTCGCATAGTGCGCCGGATAAAGCGTATAGGTCCCCGCCGGGATGCCGTTGCCGCCGTCGATCGTGATCTGGGTGCCGGCCAGCGGGATCGCGTCGCCGGCGGTGACGGTCTTGCCCGCATCGGCACTGCGCGCGGTCGCAAAATGGATGTCATACGCAGCGATCGGATCGGTCTGCGACGGCAACAGCGCGTAGACGGTCTGGCCGGAAGGCGTCGTGGTCAGGCTATCGCGCGAGCCGCCCTTGCCCGCAATCCACTCCATGGCCTGGATATCGCCGCCGCCACGCAGGTCGATCGTCGAACCGTCGGCGCGCGTTACGTTCGATCCGGCCAGGATCAAACCCTTCGACGGCGGTTGCGCCAGCGGATTGAGATTGGCGTTGTAGTACCAGTTGGTGCCGTCGGACGTCGCACCATAGGGAACGGTCGTGTCGGCCAGCGACACCGAGGTGAGGCTCCCGGCCTCCAGCACCACCGACTGCGTGATGATCTTGGACACTGCGCTGTCGGTATTGCCGAGCGCGATCTTGCCGAGCGGCGCGAACAGATTGCCCGCTTGCTCGATGGTCCCGGCATACACGGTGATGCCGCCGCCGGCCGATAGCGGAATCCCGGTGTAGCTGTTGGCGGGCGCGGCGAACTTTACGTTCCCCGGCGTCTCGATCGTGAAGTTAACGGCGGAGACCGGATAGATTCGCTGGGCGGAGAGCAGGAGATCGCCGGCCGAGACCAGCTTGCCGGTGAAACTCGACTGCTCCGCCGTCGCGCTGGTGTCGTTTCCATTGGTCTTGAGACCGTTCACAACCTTGAGCGTGCCGAGGCGGAGGTCGCCGCTCGCAATCAGGTTGATCTGGCCGAAGCCCGAGAAGTCGAGGCCCGGCTGAGCGTCACCCGGTTTGAAATTGGACGGTCTTCCACTCTCCAGATCGATCGTCTGTGCATTCACCGTCAACGTGCTGGTGCCGGCCACCGGCTTAATACTGGAGAAGCCGGTGAGCACGACATAGGGCGCCGCAATGCGTGCATCGATCGAGCCGGATCCCGGCGCCTTGATGTCACCTGCCGCAATGTGCAGACGGCTGGTTACGGTCCAGTTCAGCGAACTGGAAATCGTGAGCGCTTTCCATGACGGATCGCTGTCGCCGTAGGTGGTGCCGGGCACATCGGTGAAGATGCGCGCGGCGCCGCCCTGCGCCGCGGCGGCGTAGAGATAGACGTTGTCAAACGGCGCGAGCTGATCGGCCGAAACGGTGAGCGTCGTCGGCGCGCTAATGACGCCGGCGGCGCCCTGCTGCAGGAATATGTTGCCGCCTCCGAGCAGGATGGTCCCGCCATTGGCGCGCGCGTCAGCATGCACCGTGCCATCGCCGGCGACATAACGGCCACCGGCCGCGGCGAAGCTGCCGCCCCAGGAAAATCCGCTGACGTCTGCGCTCACCGTGCCGGCGTCGCTCCAGGACCATTGCGACGTAGTCGCGCCGCGCGCGCCTGCCACCTGGATGTTGCCGGCCGCGCCGGAGACGTCGACCACCGCGCCGGCATCGGCGACGAGGTAGCTTTGCTGCGGGGTGCCGGCGGAGCCAGGAGCGCCATAAGCGAAATAGAACTTGTTCTTGTTGGTATCTGTCGGGTCTGTGTAGGTGTTGACCGTAGTAATCGCTCCACCTTCCACCGCGAACGTACCGCCAGCGATGTAGCTACCGCTCGTCCTTGGACCGTTGACCGTCCCGAACAGGGAATTGGCGACGAATGTCCCGGACAGGTCGATCTTCGCGTCAGACGAAAGATGCGTCGCCAGCGAGTTGATGAAGACGGAGCCGCCATGGTCGATGATCGTGCCACGCAGCTCGACGGACTGCGCTGGGACGCTCCAATCCGGAGTGCTTGGCTTTGGACTGGTAGATGTCGACCCGCTGCGATCTTTTGTGACCGCAGCCATCGTGATGCTCGCCTTGGGATCGGTGATGATCTTCGAACCCGTATCGAGCTTGATTTTGTCGGCCCTGAGCGTGAGATCGACCGGCTTGCGCCGGTCGTCCGCAAGCAGTGCCAGTTGCGGCGCGGGCTGCTGGCCGAGCTTGGTCCCGGTCGGCGTCGCTGTGTAGTCGGCGAGACTCGCCAGGTTCTTCTGCTGAAGGGTCAGGCTGGTCCCGGCCGAGACGATGATCTGGGCGTCCGCGCCGGACCAGTCGTCGCTCACCGTCTCGATGATGTAGGAGCCGAAGCCGCCGCCCGTCAGCAACGAGACAGGCAGCGTGCTCGCTTTGCCGCCGATGCGGATCGACGACGTCTGACTATCCTCGATCCGGATGGTGCCGACCGCGGCAACCCTCAGGCTCCCGTTGCTCTCGAAGCCATAGCCACGCAGGGTGCCGTCGAGCCCGATGACAGCCGGCTTCGCTAGATTTGGCGTTGGATGATGTGGGCCATTGATATCCTCCCACTGTCCACCCGAGTACAGGGCGAGCGAAATGCTGCCTGCCTTGCCAGCCATCACGCCATTGGCTGCGGTCTTGGCCTTGCCCTGCGGCGAGATGTAACCACCACTGGATACATCAAGGACGCTACCGTTTGCTAACAAGATGCTTCCGGTCGCGTCCAGGTAGCCATCTACGACAGCTGTGCTGTCCTTGGTTGTGGTAATCGAAACTGTGCCGCCATTGGTGAAGGCGGGACCAGCCGCGTCAACTCCCGCCACTCTTCCGATATCGTTTACAAATCGACCGCTGACATCGATCGTGCCCTCGACGAAAATGTTCGCGGCGATCGCGTGACCCGATTGATCGGTTGGGGCCTTGAACAAAGAACTGAATTTGCCTCCAACCGAGACACGATCCGTTGATAGGCTGACGCTTCCCCCTGCCGCCGAAACCGTTCCAGCGATATCGATCGCACCACCCGCCGTGACGGAAAGGCTGCCGCCGGCCGCGAGATTGAGCATGCTGCCATCCGACAACACGAAATCGTTCGCCGTCACCTTCAGCGAGCTGAGGCCGTAACCCGACAGGATGTCGGCCGACAGATTCGTCGTATAGGTGCTTTGCGTTGTGTAATTGGCCGATGCCGTCGCGCCGATCTGCACGCTCGACGGTGTCGTCAGCTCGAGTGAGCCCTGCAACGGCAACTGCCCGCCGCTGATCTGCCGCTCGCCGGCTGTCGAGCCGAAATACATCGTCCCGAGCAGCGCCGGATTGACGGTCACGACGCTTACGCGTCCGGCGTCATGCCCCTCGGTGAAGCCTGCCGAATAGATCTGGGTTGGCGTGGACCAGGTTTCCGTGACGCCCCAGCGCGCATGCTTGACGATGAACTGGCCCGCGATCCCGAGATAGGTCATGTTCGGGTCGGCGTTGGTCATGCTGTAGATGCGGCCGTCGCTGCCGATCAGGCGCGTCGTGTTCACCATGCCGGGCAGGAACTTCACGCTGCCGCCCGCGACATTCATGATCGAGCCGTCGGTCTTGACGCTGGCAGCACCGTTGCTGGTGGAGAGGTCCGTCGCGAGAGACACGCTGCCGCCGACGGTCATCAGCTGGTAGATGCTGCGCGGGACCTTGGCGACATAGCCGCTGGCGTCCGCGAGCGGCGTTCCCACCCACGTGGTGCCGTCGCTGCGGGTGCCGGTGTTGCGGATGTCGATATACATCGTCTGGCCGTACAGCGCGCCGTTGCGCTGCAAGGGCATGTCGGCGAACTCGGCGCGCGGCTGGAACGAGATGATGTTGTAGCTCGCCGGCAGCTCGACGTTCTGGAGCCCGGCGACGTCGACCGTTGCACCCGGCGAAAGCAGGACGCTCTGCGCAGCGTTCGAGTTGGAAAGGACGCCGCCTTCGTTGCCTCCGCTCGTGCCGACCCTGCCCTGCTGGAAAAGGTTTGGTACGTCGCCCGTCGGAAAGAGCTTCGCGTTGAGCGAGACCTGCGCCGATGGCGCCGAGATCAGCCCGTTCGATCCGACCGTGACGTTGGTTTGCGCCGACATCTCGATATAGGCCGGCGCGAAGCTCTGCGTGCTCGCCAGTCCCGCCGCGCCGTCGTCGACCGGAAGGCTCGAGATCACGCCGTTCATGGTGACGCTGGTCGCCGCGCGGAGAAGCACGAAGCTGTTGCGGTCGATACTTGTATCGACCGAGATCACGCCCTGGATCAGTCTTCCGGCGCTGTCGGCCAGAGCGTGACCGCTCGCATCTGTGGGATTTCCGATCGCAACGGTATCGCCATTCATCACCAAGATGCCGCGAGAAGCGTCGATCACACCGTCATGTTTGACTGCACCAGTGCCAGCCAGATAAGTGCCCGCAGCACCAGTTGGATAGCCAAAGGGTTTCGATGGATCTCCCGCTACGTCGTAGTACGACGACGCAAACTGCGACAGCCTGAATTCGGTGCCGCGGAATTTGATGGTGTTACCCTTGTCATCCTTGCCCAGTACACTGTCCGGCAGCGCCGAATAGCCGTTCGGAACGACATCGATCGTTCGCGCCGCCACCATGGCGACCTCCCCACCGGGCGTGGTGATCGAGCCGGAATTGTAGACGTTGGCGCCGAACAGATAGACCGAGCCGGGCGAGCCAAGCGAAACCTGGTCTGAGAGGATATTGCCGGTGATGGACGCGCCGCGCTCGACCTTGATGTCGCCGGCGATCAGCTTGGTCGCCGCGCCGCCGTCCTTGTCATAGATCGAGAACGAGTTGAGATCGGCGATGCCGTTGTTGAGAAAAAACTGGTCGCGCGTCGCCAGATCGCTGCCGAGCTTGCCGACATCGAGGCTGGACGCGATCAGCGTGTGAACGTTGACCTGTGAGCCCGCGCCGAAGATGATGCCGTTGCGGTTGATCAGGTAGACGCCGCCGATGGCATTGATCTGGCCAAGAATGCGGCTCGGCGAGGCGCTGGGATCCTGCACCCGGTTCAGCGCAATCCAGTCGGACGCGGACTGCCTGAAATTGACCGTGGTGTTGGCGCCGACGTTGAACGTGTCCCAGTAAAGAATGCTCTTCTTCTGGGTCTGCTGGATATCGACCGAGACCTTCGAGCCGCTCGTCGTCTGCTTCGGCAAATTCGCGCCGAGCCATTTGGAGGCATCGGCCTTGATGCCCGCCAATGGATCGCCCGCGGTGCCGCCGAACGGCATCAATCCGCCCGGGCTCAATCCATTCGGGACGGACGACGCAGCGGCCTGGGCGGCGGCGGCAGCATCCGACTGGAGCTTGCGCGCGGCGGCAAGCGCTGCTGCCGCACGGGCAAGCGAGGTCTGGGCCTGGGTCGCCGCGCCGGCAGCCTGCTGCGCGGCCAAAATCGCCGCCTGCTGTGCGGCCGCCGTCGGCACCACCGTGCTGGCGCCCGGCGTGAGGCTGCGTGCATGGCCGAAACCGCCCGCGACCGACAGCGCCAGCAGGCTGACGCCACAAAGCAGCGTCCGCTCAAACGCACGCCGCATCCCGGGGGGAGAAACAAGGATATCGCGATGGGGCACGCTGCGGCACTTTCTGATTGCAAGTTCCAGTCGAGCACGCCGCTGATGCAGGCGCATTCGCGCCTCGCATTTACTTTTCGTTTACTAACATTCATATGTCAGATTTGTAGCATTGAAGCACTATGTGCATCCGCGACATCGCGTTCCTCCGGCCGAGGTGCGGCAAAATCGCTTCAATTTCAGCAGGAAAGCGTGCGATTAATTATGTTATTGCTTGTTATCAGCGCGTTATCGCGTCGATGCGGGCTGCGGCGGCCCGGCCAGAATGGCCCTAAAGCATGATGAGATTGAGCTGCCCTAGCGCTGGCCCTGGTTGGCAAACGGGCTAAGCAGACCCGGCGGCAGCTTGAAATTTGCCGGCTGCGCACTCTTGTTGATCGTCAGGTTCTTGCTGGCGCCAGGGTGGACGTCGGAAGCCGGGGTTGGCCCACCTCGCGGAGGCGGGACCGGCATGGCGACCGGAACGGGCGGCGGCCCTGCAAGCACTGGCCCGCCCGGAACCGCGCCGGCCTTCATGTCGGGCGACGGGATGTCCAGCACGGTAATATCGAGTCCCCTCGCGAACTCCACCTGGCGCCGCTCGACCGCCCGAAGGGTCCATCCTTTGTGGTTTTCGCCCGCTTTCAGCCGGACCACGGACTTGCTGGCGGAATCAATGAACAAGCCGATCTTTTCGCTGCCGACGATGGTGCCGAGCAGAGAAAGCTGCGGCCTCTCGGGTTCGGCCGGCGGCGGCGGAGCTACCTGCACGGGCGCCGGCATGGCAACCGGTGCGGGCGCAGGCGGCCGTCGCGTGGGCGCAAACAGCGGCCGCTCGCGGCCGGCTGTCAAACGCCCGAGCGGGATAGCCCACAGCGGGTTGTCGCTGAGCGCGCGTTGTGCCGGCGGAGGCGCCGGCGGCCGTTCGACAATCGCGGGCGCCGGCACGACGGCGGGAGCTGGGGCCGGGCCGGTCGGCTTCGTGGCAAACAGATCATCGCGCGACTCGGCGGACGGAGAATCCATCGAACCTGGCGCGCTGACGGCGAACGCCTGGACGCTTCCCCCGGCAAGGATGCCAGCGAGCAAAGCAATGTATAGGCGCGTCGACATGGCACTGACCGTCCCTGATCGGACCCGAGCGATAACCGTCATGAATATCAATCATGTGACATTTGCGAGCAGGGAACCGATGTCCCAGGCCGGTCCGCGGGATCGCAGGGCATGTCAGCATCAATGCGCGCGCGCCCTATCGTCCGCCGCCATCACATCTACTGGGGCACGATGTTGGATCAAAGCCGGGCGCGCTTCAAAAAAATGCACCCGGCGCGAGCCGGGTGCAAAGTGTTGTCGATCGTCGATCAGGCTGAGACCTGATAGCGATCAGTAAGCGCCGACCTTGCCGGTGCAGCCGCTGCCGCCCACACCGTTGGTCGGGTCGTTGAGGAGCGTGTAGATTTCGCCCTGCCAGACAGCCGGAACCTGAGCGAAGCCGTTGTCGTTCATGATCAAAGCCGACCCGCTGCCGTAAACGTAGTCGAGGAAGGTCTTGAACCAGATGAACGCGTTGTTGCTGTTCGAGTGCGTCTGGTAGCACTGATACATTTCGAACCAGGAGAAGCCGGAGATCGGATACGAACCGGAAACCACCGGATTCGGATTGACACCCTGCAAGCTCCAGGTCAGCGGGTTCGCACGGCTGACGCTGTCGAACTGCGGGATGGCGGTCGCCATCGCCTTCTGCGCACCCTGGAAGGTCGGCGGCTGGAACTTGCCGGTCGCGCCGGTGATGTCCCACTGCGACTGGAGGTTGGCGGTCTTCAGGCCACCGGCCTTGACGGGCAGCCAGAAGTCCTGGGAGGCGTAGCCGATCGCACCGTTCGTCGAGGTGACGAGGGTGACGAGGGCGCCGCTGCCCGAGGCGTTGGCGAACGTGCCGGGGCTGGTCACGGCGTTGCCGCACTGGTCGGTCGGGAACTGATCCGGCCAGTTCAGCTGGTTCGCACCGCGCGCGAGCAGCGGAGTGGTGCAGGCCTGCGAACGATCGGTCCAGGGGAAAGCGTACGACACGACGGTCGCATCGCTCTCGCTGTTCGGTCCGAACTCATAACGGCACTGCTCAACCAGCGCGTTGGAGAGCAGGAAGGTGGTGCCGCTGCCGTCCTGACGATGCACGAAGGTGATGTTGCCGGTGCCGAGCGTGCCACCGTTGAGCGTGGTCAGGATCGCGTTGTTCCACTTGGTGATGTGGCCCGACGCGATGCCGCAGAACGCGTTACGCGACAGGTTGAGGCCGCTGCTGCCGCCAGCCGGGGTCGCCGGCAGAATGTTCAGGGTAGCGCCGGCACCATCCTTGCCGTTCAATCCAAACGCAACGGCGCCGATGACCGCCGGAATCTGGATGAGATTGCCGAACTTCGACTGCGCGCTGCTGGCGCCGCCCGTGTTCCAGGCGGTCATGTCGGCGGCGTTGACGACGTCGTCGCTGCCGATGAACTGCACGCCATCATAGTCGGAGATGTTGTTGATGCCGAAGTTGCTGCTGGTGTAGGCGGGAGCGGAAGAGGAAGGCGTTCCGATCTGGGTCTTGTCGTTGGTGCGCAGCACGGTCTTGCCGTTGCCCGAACCGGTACCGGCATAGAGAATCGCGCCGCCGATGCCGCTGGTGTTGAAGCTACCGCAGCTCGCAGCCTTGGCCATCGGACCCGGCTTGCCGGGGCTGCCCTGCGCCTGGGTGTAGATGCAGTCCATCAACTGCCGATAGACAACCTGCGGGAACGTCGCGCCCGCGCCAAACGCAACCGACTGCGCCTGAGCAGATTCGGAAGCAACGCCCATCGCAGCGAACGCAACCGATCCCAAGAGTAAAGTCTTCAAGTTTCGCATAACCTCAGTCTCCCTGTTTGGATACCCCAAGCCTGCTACGATCAGCAGCCGGGCCCCGGAGCGAGGCGGACGCTATCGGCGGTATGTGAGACTTTGATTGTTGTTTTGTGAATTATGATACTCATCCCATCTACAATGAGATCGATCTTCGTGCCGATCCGGCGACAAGCTCATAATTTCACGAGCAGAAGCATGGAATTCTCGCCCGCACCAAATGTTATCCACGCATCAAATCGCATCGTAAAATATGTGGACGCCGTCGGATCGGACGCCTCGCACGTATCCCGAAGCTTGAAGCGCGAACATCCGCGGCGCAATCGACCCGCCCTATTCGACGATCATCTCTTTACGACGTGCTGTGAGCAAATGCCTGCGTGCTTTCACAGACCTGTCTTGTCGACATCACATCACCGTTAATGTCGCATCGTTAAAAGGCACCCCGGCAATCCGGCCGCGCCGCACATGATGCCTCGTATCACAACAATATCGTTCGCCATTGTGTGAGTGCTGCGCGGATAAGACCAGCAAGCAAGAAGGATCCACGAAATGAACGCTCTGCCCGGTTTCCGCATGCCTTACCGCGCAATGACGGCACGCGCCGGCTTAGCTACCGTCTGGCTGGCCGTCATGCTCGGCGCCGGAGCACCGGCATTTGGCCAATCGCCGTCGGCCGATCCCGTTGTCGCCGTCGTCAACGGAAGCCCGATCCATGAGAGCGATCTGGAACTGGCGGACGAAGTCATCGGCCGAAATCTGCTGGTTCAAGACCCCATCGAGAGGCGCGAAACCCTTCTGAAGATGGTGACCGACGCCGTGCTGCTCGCGAAGGTGGCGACCGATCGACACATAGAAGACCCGGCCGATCTTCAGCGCCGCGCCATTTTCGCGCGCAATCAGGGCCTCACCAATCATCTTCTGACTGTCGTTGGTCAGCAGGCGGTGAGCGAGGAGGCAATGCGCAAGGCATATCAGGAGGTCGTGCTCAATGGGGTGACAACCGAGCCCGAGCTGCATCTGCGCCACCTTGTCTTCATGATCGCTCCGCCCGCGGACGATGCCGCGGTCAAGGCGGCCGAACAAAAGGCCAAGGCGGCGATGGACAGGATCAACAAGGGCGAGGACTTCACAGTCGTCGTCGCCGAAGTGTCCGAGGACCCCGTCACCAAAGCGAGGGGCGGCGACTACGATTGGCGGCAGCGCGGCGAAATGGGCAAGGAATACGCCGACGTGGCGATCAAGCTGAAAAAGGGCGAGGTTTCGCAGCCGTTCAAGACTGCAGTTGGCTGGCATATCCTCAAACTCGAGGATACGCGTCCACGTAAACCGGCCGACTACGACAAGATCCGTGATCGCCTGGCCGCGATGGTCGCCTCTGCAGCGCAGATCGAGCTCGTGGATAAAGTGCGCGCCGAGGCGAAGATCGTGCGCATGGACCAGATTCATAAAGCGGACAAGGAAGGCGCCAAAGTCAGGTAGCGCCCCTGCCCTGCCTGCCAATCCCGCGATATCCCGGCAGTGAGTAAGCTATGGGCCTTGCCGTCATCATCCTGACGCACAACGAAGAGCGCCACATCTTGCGGGCTCTCGCCTCGGTTGCCAAAATTGCAACCGAGGTTTTTGTTGTCGACAGCTTCTCAAGCGATCGAACGGTCGAGTTGGCGCGCGCTCAAGGCGCAACCGTATTGCAGAACCGATTCGTCAACTACGCGAAGCAGTTTCAGTGGGCGCTCGAGAATGCCCCGATCACCGCCTCGTGGATCATGCGGCTCGATGCCGACGAAATCATCGAAGCCGATCTCGGCGCCAGAATTCGCGATGAACTGCCGCGCCTGAGCAACGAGGTCGTCGGGATCAACCTCAAGCGCAAGCACATCTTCCTTGGTCGCTGGATTCGCCATGGTGGCCGCTACCCGCTCCTCCTCCTGCGGATCTGGCGACGCGGCCACGGCCGCATCGAAGACCGCTGGATGGACGAGCACATGATTCTGTGGGGCGGCCAGACCGTTACATTCGATGGCGGGTTCGCCGATCACAATCTCAACGATCTGACGTTCTTCACCGACAAGCACAACAAATACGCCACACGCGAGGCAATCGATGTGATCAACGAGCGTCACCGCCTGTTCGGGCGCGATGTCGATCTGATATCGGAGGAAGGCTCGCGCCAGGCAGCCATCAAGCGCTGGATCAAGGAACGGCTGTACAACCGTATCCCTTATCAAATCAGCGCGCCGGCCTATTTCCTGTTTCGCCTGATTTTCCAGCTCGGTTTTCTCGACGGCAAGGAAGGCCTCGTCTATCACGGATTACAGGGTCTCTGGTATCGCTTCCTTGTCGGCGCAAAGGTGGAAGAGCTGGAAGCCGCCATCTCTCATCTGAAAGATCCGGCGGAAATGCGCGCGGAGCTACGACGCCTGACCGGCCTCGTCATCGAGCTCTGATCAACATGCGCTCGAAAGCCAAAATGATTTCAATGGGCACGGTCCATGACGCGTAGTGTCGCGGCCATGGTTGCCCTATTCCAGTTGCTTTGGATGGCGGAGGCAACCGCACAGTCCGCGATGTTCTGGTTCAACGATCCTGTCGGTCCGGACGAAACCGTGCTCGTCACCGGCGCCGAGCTCGACAAGATTACATCTGTGACGGTTGACCGAATTGGCGACGGCCCCTCCCGCGAGAGCGGACAGGAAACCTCCGTTCCGATTCTGCAGGCCAATCCCCTCTCCCTTAAATTCACGATCCCGGAGCAGTTCACACCCGGGATCTATCGCTTCAGCCTGACCCATGCCCAAGGCACTCTCAGCGGCCGCATCAACCTGCCAACAATCTATTGGACGCAGGGAAACCTCGGCGACGAGGTCTCGCCGTCGGGCTGGCTCCAGGTGTTCGGTCGCAATATCGTTCGCCAGGCAAGCCGTGCACAATTGTTGATGCTGCCCGATGCCGGGAGCGCACCGACGAAAGCCGTTCTGACCAAAGGCGACCTGTGGCGCGGTGCGTTTCGCATCCCTGATCAGGTTTCACCCGGCCGCTACCGGTTGCGCCTCTCCAACGGAGACGGCGGCGACACCGAATGGGTCGACGTGGGCAGCATCGTCGTGCGCTCTCCCGAGGCGAACGCGGTGCAATCCTTCGATGTACGGGCGTATGGCGCTAACGGCGACGGCAAGTTTGATTGTACTCGCGCCGTCAAGGCCGCCATCGAAGCTGCGAGCCAGGCCGGAGGCGGGACCGTGTACTTTCCGCGCGGGCGCTATCTGATCTCGGACATGATCGCCATTCCACCTCGCGTCAAATTGCAGGGGGAACGCATCGATCTGGTCAACCTGGTCTGGCCTAGTCTGGCAACGCTTCCGGCCGCACTGATACAGGGAAGGTCGCAGTTCTCGGTCGAAGACCTGACAATCTACGCATCGAACCACCCGCACATCATCGCGGGGGGCTTTCAGTTCGGCGACGCCCCTATTCCTGACGCGGCCGATATCGCCATCCGACATGTTCGCATTCGCGGTTCGGCCTTCCGGGGTCTCATGGAGGCTGAAGCCACCCTGCAGCAAATGAACGACTTCCGCCGGATCTATCCCGATGGATCTCCCGACACCATTCGATTGAGCGGAAACAGGATCGAAGTATCCGATTGCGACATTCTCGGATCCGGACATTCGCTTCGCCTCTTCAAGGCAACCAACGCGATTGTGGCCCGCAATATCCTGACCAACGGCCGCTATGGCTCCTACTCGATCGTGGGATCGCGTCAGGTCATATTTGAAGGCAATACGGTGACTGCCGCCGACCTCCAGGGAACTGGCGGCGGAATATCGACGCTGTCAAAATGGGTCAGCGCATCCGAGAACATCTTCGTCGGCGGCAACACGTTCAAGGCCATTTATGGCTGGGATCGGGAAGCCATGACGTCGGACGGGCCAGGCGGATTCTATTTCGGACACGCGAACAGCACTGGTCCGGATCGGTTGTCGCTGCTGGATGCAGCCAATCCGTATCCGGCCGGCACGGACTGGACCGGCGCCGCCGTCATGGTGGTCAACGGGCGCGGTGCCGGCCAATACGCCAGGGTCAAAGCATTCGAGAAAAAGCCGTCCGACTTGTCGGTGGTGCTCGATCGACCGCTCGAGGTGGCGCTGGACTCGAATTCGGAGATCACAATTACCCAGGCGCAGCAGAACTATCTGATCATCGATAATGACTTCGAAGACACGGGCGTCGCCGCGCAGACGTACGGGACGGCGCTGGGACATGTCATCTCCGGCAATCGATCCAACAGGACCAGCGGTTTTGCCGTCTTCGGACTGTCCTACGACAGTTTCCAACCCGGCTGGCGGATTCAGATCCTCGACAATCACATACTCGAGGGAAACGTCTACCGGGCCGGGCCCGAACGGAGCATTTTCTCCAATGAGGCTTCAATTCTCGTCCAGGCGAACCAGACCGCAAAGGCTCCGGGTCGGCCGCCGATGGTGCAGGCGGTGATCGTTCGAGGCAATCGCCTCGATCAGGACGCTCACATCGAAATCAAAGGCTTTGCCGCGACCTCGCCCGGCGTCCGCGACGTGGTCGTCGAAGGAAACACCATGGGGCCATCACGGGTCGGTCTGATGATTGATCGCGGCGTCGCGTGGTGGCTCAGCCGAAGGAACGTCGAAGAACGGCGTATCCAGAAATAGCGCTGCGAGCTAACGCCCCCGCCTCGCGCTCCCTCTCGATCGGTCACGGTAATGATAAGTTCCGTTGTTAGTTAAACCTCTGCTCTGGCTGCGATCTCCCGCTGTGGCCGAACGGAATTCCTCTCCGGCAGCCGCTTCACAACCTGAAAGACTGTACCGATGACCGCAATTCTCGGCCTCAACCTCAACCATCCCGATGCCTCCGCGGCGCTCATCATCGATGGCAAGGTGGTCGCAGCTTCGGCCGAGGAGCGCTTCGGCAAACGCATCAAGCATGACCCGTCCTTCCCGCTGCAGGCGATCCAATCGGTTCTTGCCATGGGCGGCATATCGTCGAAGGATCTGGATTTCATCGCGGTCGCGCGCGATCCGTCGCAGAATCGCGCGGCCCAGGTCTCGTATGTATTGCGCAATCCGCTTTCGGGCGGCAAAGCGGCGCTTGAGCATATCCGGCGGGCCAAGGACGAGCTGAGCATCAGCGAGCAGGTCGCCGAGGCGTCCGGGCAGGCCCCGGACATGGTCAAGGCCAAAGTCGTCAACGTGGAGCATCATCTGTCCCACATTGCGAGCTCGTACTACTGCTCGCCGTTCGATGGGCTGACGGCCGGTTTCTCCTATGACGGCAGCGGCGATTTTACCAGCGCGATGGCGGCGCGCTGCGAGGGGACACGGATCGACGTGCTCGACCGCGTCAACCTGCCGAACAGCCTGGGCTTCTTCTACACGGCATGCTGTCAGTTCATCGGCTTCGCCGAATATGGCGAAGAGTACAAGGTCATGGGTCTCGCGCCATACGGCGTCGACAGCTTTGCGGACACGATGCGAGAACTCGTCCAAACGCGGCCCGATGGCTGGTTCAAGCTCGCCGAGGGCTTCTTTGGCATGCACCGCGGCGGCGAAAGCGGAAAGATGGACGAGCGAAATCACGTGGAAATGTTGCGCTTGTTCACCGACAAATGGATCGAGAAATTCGGTTCACCGCGCCAGCGCGGCGAGGAGCTGACGCAACGGGACAAGGACATCGCCCGCTCCTGTCAGGTCCGCTTCGAGGAAGTGGCGGTGCATTGCTTCAACAAGCTGCACGATCTGGTCCCGAGCAAACAGGTCGTTTATGCCGGAGGTTGCGCACTCAACGGCGTCATGAACGCACGCCTGTTGCGCGACACGCCCTTCCAGCAGGCATATATGCAGCCGGCCTCATCGGATGACGGTCTGTGTCTCGGTGCAGGCCTGTGGACATGGCACAATGTCGCGGGCGGACGAGAACGATTCCATATGACGCATTCCTATTGGGGGCCGGCTCACTCGGATGAGACGATGCGGCGCGCAGCAGAATCGGCCAAAACTCCCATGCGCGAACTATCGCCCGGCAACGTTCCGAAGGCGGTCGCATCCCTGTTGCACGCCGGGCTGGTGGTTGGCTGGTACCAGGGGCGATCCGAATGGGGCCCGCGCGCTCTTGGCAATCGCTCCATTCTCGCCGACCCGACCCGCGCCAACATGAAGGATGTGATCAACGCCAAGATCAAGCGAAGGGAGGGCTTCCGTCCCTTTGCTCCGACCATCTTGCAGCCGGCGGTATCGACCTATTTTGAACAGGATGTGTTCAGTCCCTTCATGATGCATGTCGTCAAGCTTCGCCCGGAATGGCGGGAAAGACTTCCCGCCATCACCCATGTCGACGGCACCGGACGGCTGCAAAGCATCGCGCGGGACACCAATCCACTCTACTACGACTTGATCCACAGCTTCGGCGAACTGTCCGGGATACCGATCGTGCTCAATACCAGCTTCAATGAGAACGAACCGATCGTCGACACACCCGAACAGGCCATGAGCTGCTTCCTTCGCACCGGTCTCGACGCCATCTGCCTTGGCAGGTACCTGGTTGTGAAAGGCGAGCATGCCAAGCTGTTGTCGGACGCGTAGGCCGCTGACGCCGTGAATTGGGGCGGTTGCGCCCCCCCTTTCGTTCTTCGGATCAGGATCTTCACGCCCAACCTTCGCGGCCGTGCGTCGGCCGCGGTCAGAACTGGAAGTAGATGAATTCGGCATGTCCAAAAATGCCGAACAGCACGATGTAATAAGCCAGCGCGACACCGGCAGCCGTTGGCAGCCAGCGCACCTCCCACAGTTCACGAAGGCGCTGCGGCCGAAACGACAGGTGGAAGTCGATCACGAACAGCAGTGCGAGCGAGACGGCGAGCATCACCAGTTCGCCGCTCGCGAGATCCAGCATCTTCAGGGTGAAATAGGAGATGGGACCGAAGTCGCCCAGGCTCCGCAGGGCGACGATCGCATTGGCGACGCTCGTCGACCGGAAGAAGACCCATCCCACGAGCACGACGGCTAGCATCCAGGCCCAGCCGAGCAGCAGACGAGCCGGCTCGCCGAGCCATGCTTCCGGTTTCGCAAGCCTGATAAAGGCTCGTTCGACAACCAGGCAGACCCCATGCAGCGTGCCCCAAGCGACGAAGTTCCACGCTGCACCGTGCCAGATACCACTGACCGCGAATACGATGATGAGATTGCGCGCGGTGGAGCCTTCGCTGCCGCGGCTTCCCCCGAGCGGAATGAACAGATAATCGCGGAACCAGGTCGACAGGGAGATATGCCAACGGCGCCAGAACTCGTTCAGGCTGGTGGCGAAATAAGGTTGCCCGAAATTGATCATGAGATCGAAGCCCATGATGCGTGCCACGCCACGCGCAATGTCCGAGTACCCCGAAAAATCGCAATAGATCTGGAGGGCGAAGAGCACCGCCGCGAGCAGTTGATAACTGCCGGAATACTGCGCCGGATTGGCGTAGATCCCGTTCACCACCGACGCGACCACGTCGGCGATGCACATCTTCTTGAACAGGCCATAGCCGACGAGCAACAGGCCCGCTGTGACATTTTGGTAGGAAAGCCGATGCGTGATCCGGAACTGCGGCAGCATGTGTGCCGCACGCTCGATCGGACCGGCGATCAGCTGCGGAAAGAAGCTCACATATTGGGCATAGGTGATAAAGTCGCGCTCAGCGGCAACCCGGCGATTGTACACGTCGAGCGTATAGCCGACCGACTGAAACGTGTAGAACGAAATGCCCAAAGGGAGCACCAGGCCGAGGGCATAATCCGGCACCACATACCCGAACAGCCCGACCACGCCGAGCACGTTCGAAATCAGGAAGTCCAGATATTTGACCGTTCCGAGTACGCCCAGGTTGATCGACAGCGCGATGATCAGCGCCGCCTTGCGTCCGCCATCGGTCCGAGCCCGCGCCATCATGAGTGCGGTCGTGTAATCCACGATCGTCGTCAATCCGAGCAGGAGTCCAAAGGAAGGGCGCCAGCTCATGTAGAATATGTAGCTGGCGATCAGCAGCACCAGCGGCTGGGTTCGCCCCGGCAACGAGAAGAACACCACCAGGAACGTTACGAAGAACGCCAGAAATTCGAAAGAGTTGAAGAGCATCAGTCGAATGCTCCGGTGGCCTTCAGCAATTTGGCCAGATCGGCCGTGTAGGCGCGCGCCCCGGCCGGATTCATGTGCTGCGGATCGGCAAAGAGCGCTGGCGGATACATGAAATAGTCCGGCCCAAACACCCGAATGAGGGGCCGATCCGAGATCATCATCGACCTGGCGTCGTCAGCGGCTGGCAGCGGAGCAGCCTCGCCAGCGCGGAAGAAGCCCGGAACAATCATGATCTGGAAGCCATACTGGCTCGCCAGCCGTTCGAGGTGATTACGAGAGTGAGACTTTTCAGGGATCATCCGTAGCTCAATACGTGCGGGATGATCGGTCGGCAGGGTGTAGTCATCCGGAAGGCGATCGCCCGGGTAATGGCTCTGCGACTTGATGAAGTACCAGCCCCGGTCGCGGAGCATTGCAGCGCGCTGGATCTCCACATCGCGGCGCGCGTCGGACAGTCGATCCAGATTCTGAAAAGCGAACAGCGCTGCTTCACGGGGCAAATTACGAAAAGGAAACAGCGTGCTTGCCAACAAATTATCGTTGCGCAGGATATCAGCAAAATTATCGGATGCGCCCTTGTCGTCCCAAGGGATCGTCAACAGCACGTGCGTGGGAACGTTGCCGGCTTCCAACGCGGCTTCCAGAATCGGTAGAAAGCGAACTTCGCCGGGCAGGCCAAGGTTATACGATCGGAAGCCGGATCCGACGGCCGCATCCAGGTCGGATGGACGCAACGCCGAGAGAAGCTTGCTGTTGCCGAAGACCATCACCCGATTGCGGTCCTGCGGACCGAACATCCGGCCCTTCACAAGCGTATCCAATTTTGCGTACGCAATGACGACCGAGCCCGGCCTGATAAAAGGCAGCATGGCGTAGGCGGTGTACAGCGAGAGCCACACCGCGCCGAACAACAGCCCGAAGACGACGACGGATTTGAACCACGGAGCGGCGATCGCGGCCGGCTCTTCTGCATTCACGGCCGATGCGGCCTCCGGAGATGGCAGAGGCGAGCGGACCGTGGCTGTAGCTCGTTCCGATATCTCTGAGCTCAGTGAAATCCGGTCAGAGAGTTGGCGCCGGCGAGGCTTGTACATATCCGACGGAACTCACGGGACAGAGCATTGGGACGATCGGGTGCCGTCGGTGGTGACGGGCCGTTCGCCGTGCCCGAACTGCAAGCGCGCGTGCGCCGGCGTGGTGCGTTCGGAAGCGGAGAACATGCAGCCCTGTTATCATTCTGTTATGTTCAGCCGAGGTCCTATCAAACGAACATTACAGTTTGACGATATCGAGGTCGCAGCACTCGATACATGCAGCGCATTGCCGAAGACGGTAACATTGAGTAGATAAACCGGCCGCTGGTCCGGGCTTCCCCGTCACATCGCGCGAGGGCCTGCGCAGGGAGGACGATTCAGGGCGCCGTAACGCACCGTCGCACAATTATCATCGTGCATGACAACGTCCCTCGCTGACCGAAAGCTGAACCATGTGTGGAATTGCTGGCGCCTTCGCATACCGTGCCGAGGCGCCCCCCATCGACAAAGCCGAGCTGCTGCGCGTGCGTGACGCGATGCTCGCGCGCGGTCCGGATGCCGCCGGCCTGTGGATGGCCGCCGACGGGCGCGTCGGCTTCGGACATCGCCGCCTGGCCATCATCGACCTGAGCGAGGGCGGCGCGCAGCCCATGCTTGACCCCGAAACCGGCAATTGGATCTGCTTCAACGGCGAGATCTACAATCACCAGCAGTTGCGCGCCCGGTTGCACCACGACGGCGTCGCGACGCGAACTCAATCGGACACCGAAGTGTTGCTCAAGCTCTACGCCCAGCGTGGCGAAGAGATGTTCTCCGACCTTCGCGGCATGTATGCCTTCGCAATCTGGGACGCGCGTCGGCGCGAGTTGCTGCTGGCCCGGGACCCGTTCGGCATCAAGCCTCTGTACGTGGCCGACGACGGCGCCACCATTCGCTTCGCGTCCCAGGTCAAGCCGTTGCTGCAAGCCCCGGTGGACCGGAGGCCCGAACCGGCGGGCCACGCCGGCTTCCTGCTGTGGGGGTCGGTACCCGAGCCATACACCCTGTACCGCGGCATCCGCGCGCTGCCGCCTGGGCACTGGCAGCGCTTCAGCGCCGCGGGCGCCGGACGGCCGGTCCGGTTTGCAAGCATCGTGGATGCGTTGGGTCGCCTGCCCACGGCCTCCGGCGCCCGCACCGACGACGCACTTGATCAGATCGCCGCAGCGGTCAGGGACAGCGTCGCCGCGCACATGGTGGCGGACGTGCCTGTTGGCGTCTTCCTTTCGGCGGGATTGGATTCAACCATGCTCGCGGCCTGTGCGGCGAGTGCCGGCGAGTTGCGCACGCTGACCCTGGGCTTCAACGAGTATGCCGACGGCCCCAACGACGAGGCCGGACTGGCCGACGAGGTCGCCGGCCTGCTCCACGCAAAGCATGCGCTGCATCGGATTTCAGCCCGCGACTTCGAGTGCGACCGGCAGCACCTGATCGACGCGATGGATCAACCCTCGATCGACGGCATCAACGTCTGGTTCGTCTCCAAGGCTGCGGCCGCGCAAGGCCTGAAGGTTGCAATCTCGGGGCTCGGCGGCGACGAGCTGTTCGGCTCTTACCCGAGCTTCCGGCAGGTACCGCGCCTGGTGAGCCTGATGCGGCGCGCACCGGTCGGCGCGCGAACCGGGCTGCTGCTGCGGCATCTGGCCCAACCTTTCGCCTCGGCACTGCCGTCGCCCAAATATGCGGGACTCGCCGAATACGGCCACAGCCTGTCGGGGGCATATCTGTTGCGGCGAGCACTCCACATGCCGTGGGAGCTCGCGCAGCTGATGGACCCGGCCATGGCCAGAGATGGCCTGGAGGAGCTCGCGACTATGAACCGCCTCGATGCCAGTACCGAGGGCCTGGAGAGCGACCGGCTGGCGGTCTCCGCTCTCGAGATGCAGTGGTACATGCGCAACCAGTTGCTGCGCGACGCCGACTGGGCGGGTATGGCGCATTCGCTCGAAATCCGCGTGCCCCTGGTCGATCTGCAACTGCTGCAACACTTCGTGGAACTTCCGGATTTCGATGCGAACAGCGAAAAGCGCACCATCGTCAGGCGCGTCGCGCCCGAATTGCCGGAAGGCGTGCTGAACCGGCCCAAGACCGGCTTTGCGGTGCCGATCCATCAGTGGCTCAATCCGGGCGCGAGCAGCGGCGTCACGCGGCATCGAGACTGGGCGATGACGCTGTATCGACATTTTGCCGCAGCCTGAGGAGACACCAGTGAGGCTGCTTCACGTCATTTCCTCCGCCGATCCCAGCAATGGCGGGCCCATCGAGGGCGTGCGCCAGCGCGGCTTGCGACTGCTGGAGATGGGCCATCAGGTCGAAGTAGCGTGTCTGGATGATCCCAGGGCGCCTCATCTGGAATCCTTTCCGTTACCCGTGCATGCACTCGGGCCGCCGCGCGGCAGCTATCATTTCTCGACGTCGCTCCAGCCATGGCTGCGCGCCCACGCCGGCGGTTATGACGCAGTCATTGTGAACGGTATCTGGCAGTACCACAGCTTTGCCGTTTGGCAGGTCATGCGCGAGCTGAGGCAGCCCTACGTCGTGTTCACGCACGGCATGCTTGATCCGTGGTTCAAGCAGAACTATCCGCTCAAGCATCTGAAGAAGTGCCTCTACTGGCCCTGGGCCGAATACCGGGTTCTGCGCGACGCTGCGGCTGTGCTGTTCACGAGCGAGGATGAGCGGTTGCTTGCGCGCCGCTCGTTTTGGCCCTACCGGGCGCAGGAGGTCGTGGTGTCCTACGGCACGCGATTGCCGCCGCAGGACGGATCCCCGCTACGAGAGGCTTTCCTTGCCGCCCATCCCGAGTTGCGCGGCAAGCGGGTGTTGCTCTTTCTCGGGCGGCTGCACGCCAAGAAGGGCTGCGATCTGCTTGTCGAGGCATTCGCCCACGTGGCGGCCGAGGAGCCTCGCCTGCATCTGCTGATGGCCGGGCCGGACCAGACCGGCTGGGTCGCTCAGCTCAAGGCCCGGACCCGCGCCTTGGGCGTGGCCGATCGCATCTCATGGCCCGGCATGTTGCAGGGCGACGCCAAATGGGGCGCGTTCCACAGCAGCGAGGCCTTCGTGCTGCCCTCCCATCAAGAGAACTTCGGCATCTCGGTCGCCGAGGCCCTGGGTTGCGGCCTGTCCGTGCTGATTTCTGACAAGGTCAATATATGGCGCGAGGTTCAAGCGGCCGGCGCAGGTCTAGTCGCCGAAGATTCGCTGCCGGGCACACTCAAAAACCTGCGCGCATGGCTGGCCATGTCTCCGGAAGACCGGGCGGCCATGGGCCGACGGACCCACGACCTGTTCGCGGATCGGTTCAGTGTTGACCGGATGGCGACGGCACTGATCGATGTCGTGCGTGCGGTGCAAGCCTCTCCGCGCTCGTGACGCGAGAACCCGGTATTTGGCGAAGTTCGGACGACCGGATCGAGGTCTGAGTTCGTCGATGACCCCGCCGTAGCATGTCGCGATCTTTCGTCATCTGGAACGTGTGACCCGGACCGCCGCCGCGCCATAACCGGCAGCGACAATGCAGCCTCGCAACAACCTGCGACGCTTGGCCTCGCCGCCGCGATCCGCGTCCTGGCCTGATCTCGGACTGCCGCCCGTGCGGAGCCAGGCTTCTCATCGCCGTATGTTGCACCGATCGACTTAATTCCCGGGATCGCCGTGCCACGCCGCCCCTTGTTACTTGTCGTATCGTTATTACGATAACGTCACACAAGAAATGATATCAGACCTAACAATACGCAGGAGGGCGCACGCCGCTGTCGGTCCTATCCAGGATCGTCTCGGACTCGGCTTCACCCCCAAGACACGCTCCCGCCTGCAGGCGCCACGACCGAACCCGTAACCGGATCGGCGGGCTGGGATTTGTCGCGGCCGGTCGAAGCCCCTTTCGCTTCGACCGAAAATGAGGACGGTCATGCGGGTGTTGGTGATAGGGATAAATTATGCTCCCGATCTGATCGGCGTGGCGAAATACAACACCGAATTCTGCGAGAGTCTCGCCAGTTGGGGTCACGAGGTTCGCGTCGTCACGGCCCCGCCCTATTACCCCGACTGGAGCATCCCACCGGGATATCGTTCGAGATGGTATCGCCATCAACGTCTGAACGATGTGGACGTCATTCGGGCGCCGATCTACGTGCCGAGCCGGCCCTCGGGTCTCAAGCGACTGCTTCACCACACCTCCTTCATGCTTTCGGCAGCCGTTCCCGTTCTGTCGAGCGCGCTCTGGTGGCGCCCCGATATCGTCTTCGTGGTGGCGCCATCCCTGCTTTCCGCGCCCATGGCGGCATTGGCCGCCAGGATGACCGGCGCATCCTCCTGGGTTCATGTTCAGGACCTCGAAGTCGACGCAGCCTTCGAGGTCGGGCTGCTCCGCAGCGGCGTCACGCGCAAGCTGATGCGTACGGTCGAACGATGGATACTGCGTTCATTCGACCGTGTTTCGACCATCTCGATACAGATGGTACGCCGCCTCGAGCACAAGGGCATCGTGCCTACCAGACTACGCGAGTTCCGGAACTGGATCGATACCAGCATCGTCGTGCCGGGAAGCAATCAAACGCAGCTCCGCTCGGAGCTGCAGCTGGCGCCGACCGATATCGTGGCGCTCTACTCGGGAGCCATGTCGAACAAGCAGGGGCTTGAGCTGATCATCGAAGCCGCCGCAGCATTGAAGGACAGCCAGCCCTCGGTAAAGTTCGTTCTCTGCGGAAATGGCCCGGTCAAACCGGCATTGGTGCAAATGGCTGCCGGTCTGCACAACGTCCGCTTCCTTGATCTCCAGCCGCTCGATCGGGTCTCGGAGCTGCTCAGCACCGCCGACATTCAGCTCTTGCCGCAAAAGGCCGAGATATCCGACCTGGTTCTGCCGTCCAAGCTGGCCGGCATGCTCGCATCCGGCCGACCGCTCATCGCGATGACCGAGCCTGGTACGGGGATCGCGTCCGAGGTGGAAGGTGCTGGCCTCGTCATCGCTCCGGGCGACGCTGGCGCGCTTGCCGCGGCTGTCACGATTCTGGCCGAAGACGAGGCACTGCGGGATCGCCTCGGTGCCGTCGCGCGCGCACGCGCCGAACAGAAATGGGATCGCATCTCGATCATCCGTTCGCTCGAACACGAATTCATGTCCCTTCCGCAACGGACCGCCACACCTGCTCCGCGCACCGCGCCATTGGCGACGCCGGTTCGCTCGATCGAACATGTCACGACGGGCAGCCGCCGCCGGCCAGAGACGTCAGGGTGGCCGCCCTCAAGAGAGCCCTTGCGTCCGCGAGCCAGGGGCGTCGGCTCTGAACACTAGCAAGACTGGACGGGGATCAGTACCGATGACTTCCGCGCTGCCCAAAGGAGAAAGCATCTCCGCTCGGATGGAATCCGTTGAGGGCCATTCAACAGGCTTCGACTACCTCAGGATACTTCTCTCTACGGCCGTCCTCTTCATCCACAGCAAGACGTTTACGCTCGGCGCAGATGTCCAGACCTTCAAGTCGCTGGTTGACTCGACGGTCCGCGTCGGCATGTTTTCCATGGCGCAGCCCCCGATCTACCAGCCAATTCTCTGGGCAGTGGTGCCGGCTTTCTTCGCCCTTAGCGGATTCCTTGTTTCAGGAAGTCTGCATCGTTCAAAGACGACAATCGGCTTTCTGTTGCTGAGAGTGCTGCGTATTATCCCGGCGCTTTGTGTCGAGTCGCTTCTCGCAATGCTGGTGCTCGGTCCGCTCGTGACCAGCTTCACCTTGGCCGCGTATTTCAGTGATCCCCTGTTTCGGGCATATCCTCTCAATATCATCGGCGATATCCAATATTATCTGCCTGGTGTCTTTCTCAACAACCCTGTGCCGCGGGTCGTGAATCTGCAGCTCTGGACCATTCCGGCGGAGATGTACTGCTACGCAATCCTCGCTACCCTGCTCGTCCTGCAGCTCGCACACCTGCGCCGGACCGTTCCGCTCGTCACCGTGGCGACGTTCATCTGCTTGCTGGGAATGCAGGCACTGGGAATTCATGCGCCGGCGGACTGGTCTGCAGGCGACGGGAGAGTGCAGATCGAGACTCTCGTCCTCGCGTTCTTGATCGGCGTGTCCTTGTTCGAGCTCAAGGACAAGGTTCCGCTGCGAGCTGACCTTTTCGCTCTTTCGGTCGTGCTTTCCTACGCCCTGCTCTGGGGAGGAGCGCTGCAATATCTGGCGATGATCCCGATCGCCTACGCCACCGTCTTCGTCGGACTTTCCAACTTCCGCGAGACGTTCGTCAATCGGACGGGCGACTATTCCTACGGAGTGTACCTGTATGGACTACCGGTACAGCAGCTCCTCGTCTACCTCTTTCCTGAGAACCGGAACTGGCTGCTCAGCTTTGCCATGGCTTATGTCCTCAGCCTGGTGTTCGCGGCGCTGTCCTGGCATCTCGTCGAATCGAAGGTCCTGGCGAAGAAGAGGGTTATCGTCGCTGCTGCCGAAAATTTCCTGAGGCCTTTGTCATTCCGGTTGCCATGGGGGCCTGCAGCCAAGCCAGTCTCCGCTCCCCCCATCGCGATGGTGCCGAAACCGGCCGACTTGAGCTGATATCACAGGACTACAAGATCGGGGCTCGGCCGTCCAGGCTCGTCCCTCAGGGACGCAGATAGCGATATCCGACATAGAGCCCAACCAGATTCAAGACGACCTCTCCCGCCACGAAAGCATAGACACCAAGCATCGAAACCAGCAAGTAACTGACCAGCATTCCCGCCGCCGAGCCGATCGCCAGAGCTCCGGCGGCGAGGCCATACGCGCCCGTCGCAGCCAGGGCTTGCATCATCATCAGCAACAGCGACATCGTGAATATCGTCGGCGCGAAGCCGGCGATGACAATCGCAGCCCGGTGCAAGCCAAAATCCGGCACCTGCGCAGCGATGCCGGCGACGACTGTAACCCCGACTGCAAACGTCGCCGCGCAATAGAGCGCCATTCTCTGCGCCCCGAGCATATTGCCGAGGCTCTGCTTTCCGGCTGCCGACAGTTTCTCGACGAGGCTTGGGAATTCCACCCTCAGCACGAACCCTACGATCTGGGTCGATGCCGTCACGATCTGCTTGGCGTACACGAAAAGGGCGGTCGTCTCGGCGCTGAGATAGACCGTGCTCAATACCAACTGAACGCGCATGTTGACCTGCCCCGGCAAGATCTGGAACGACAGGGCACAGCCGTCCGTCAGTGCCCTTGTCAGGCCCGCACGTGTCACCCTGTGAAATCGCGGGTACCAGCCCTTGCGCGCCAGCGTCGTCCATTGCGCGATCAACGTCACGAGATAGCCTATGGAAAAGGCGCCGCCCAGGATCGCGCCTGCTGCGGCAGCCGACTTGTGGGCCGCCAAGGCGAGGCCGGCGGCGGTGGCCAGGTAAGCCACCGATCCCGTGATTCCGCTGATGCCACTAAGTCTCAGGCCGTCGAGCAGACCAACCCCGTTGACGGCCCACAGCAGCAATCCGGGGAGCGCAAGGGCGACGTACCATCGCGAAAACTCGTCAGACGAGAGTCGCCAGACATACAGGGCTGCAGCGACACCGACGATCAAGGCCACCGTGATCCTTATCGCGCTCGTCTCGCAGAATATCCGCCATACCTCGCCGCTTGCCTCTCGACCGCTCGGCAAGCGGGCGACTGCCCGGGCGAGTGTCGTACTCGCACCGGCATCAACGAGGACGATGCCCAGAATGGCAAAGGAATAATGCGTGCCGAATGCGGCGAGAAGTTCGTACTCGCCTGCGGCTACGAGTACGGTCTGGACGATGAATATCGCCCCTTGACCGAGGCCGAACCCGGCGACCAGCAGCCCGATGTTGGCAATCTGCCTCCATTGGCCATGGACGGCTCTGACCCACCCGGCGGCGCGCATTTGTGCAAGCCGGTATCGAGACGCCGCAGGGCTCCGCGTTCCATCCGAGGCGTTGGAGCTCGCGACACTTGTTTCAAGCATGATGTTTTCCGGGGCGGGCGTCGTTACCTGAACCTACGGCTGGCAGCGCCGATGTAGACCAATGTTACACTAATTGATACCTCGCATAACCGGTCCGACGACAGCTCGCGGATCATCGCATAGCTCGCCGCTAACTTCGCCGATGTCACAGTCTTGTGCAATTCGGAACGTAAGGAGTGGGGTCGGGTCAAGCAGAGCGGGAGTTCGTCCCGGCCATCGGGCCTTTGAGGCAGTGTGCGGTTCGAGCGATGCGTGACGAGCGACGGATATTGGATCGGGCGCTGTCCTTGCATGACAAGGGGGACATCGCGGCCGCCGCCAAACTGTATCGACGCATCATCGATGCCAATCCCAATAATCTTCACGCCGTGCACTTCCTGGGCGTGGCCGAGGCAGCGGCGGGAAATATTGATCGCGCAAAACTGCTGATGACACGGTCGTTGCAGTCAAAGCCGGTCAACGTGGAGTTCATTGAGAATTACGCGGCCGTGCTCCACCGGGCCGGCGAGCATGACGAGTTGGTCCGGCTGTGCCAGCACGGACTACAATTCGCGCCGACCAGCCTGGGACTTCTGCATGGAAGCGCAGCTGGGCTGTTGGCACTGAGCCGCCATTCGGAAGCCATCGAACATCTGACACGCCTGTTGATACATCACCCCGGGCATTTTCCGGCCCACTTCATGCTGGGTTCGGCGCTGGCGAAGTCGCGCCAATATGAACTGGCACTCGCTTCGTATGACCAGGCATTGCAGTTGAACCCACAGCTCGCGGAGGCGCATCTCGATAAGGGAACGATCCACTTCGCGACCTGCCGTTACAACGACGCGCTCTCGGCCTATGACAACGCCCTCACGCTGCGGCCCGATCTTGCGGCAGCGGCACTCGGCCGCTGCTACGCCCTGATCCAGCTGGGCCGGCGCGACGAAGCTCTGGCTGCCGCGGACCACACATTGAAGCTGCAACCCGACCTCCCCGAAGCATGGGCTGGCCGCGGCAACGCGCTCCTCGATCTCGGTCGCCTCGAGGACGCTGCGGCAGCGTACGACCGTGCGCTCACCATCGGGCCGTACCTCGCGTCGGCCTGGTCCGGACACGGCAATATTCTCCTTCGATCAGGCCGTCAGCGCGATGCGGAGGTCGCGTTCGATCGCGCCATCGCTGCGGATGCCGCTTTCGCCGAGGCCTGGCTCGGGCGCGGGACTGTGTTGCTGTCCCTTGGCCGTCACCACGATGCGGCGGCGGCTCTCGACCGCGCCACAGTCCTGAATCCCGGCCTGGTGAGCGCCTGGCTGGCGAAGGGCCAGGTCGCCTATCTCGAGAAGCGTTATGACGACGCGTTGGTCGCCTGGAACAGGGCTCTCGACCTCAATCCGGATCAGTCCGCCGTGGCCGCCGCCTGTTTGCGCGTCAAGTTGCATCAATGCGATTGGACGGATTTCGAGAGTGGTTGTGCCTCGGTCAGGTCATCGGTCCGAAGCGGGAAGCTCGTCTCACCGTTCATGTTCGTCGCGATTCCGTCCACATCGGCCGAGCAGCTTCAATGCGCGCGCACGTGGGCCGAGAACAACTTTCGTCTCCAGAGTTCGCCGGTCTGGCGCGGCGAGCGCTACACTCACGACCGCATCCGCATCGGCTATCTCTCGGCGGATTTTCATCAGCACGCGACCTCGCAACTGATGGCGGGCGTCTTCGAACATCACGACAGGACGCGCTTTGAAATCACCGCCATCTCGATCGGCCCAAACGACGGCTCGGACATGCGCCGGCGGATCGAAGCCGCGTTCGAGCGCTTTGTCGACGCCAAACCGCAAAGTGACACTCAAATCGCCGAGCTTGTCAGGGCTCTGGAAGTCGACATCCTCGTCGATTTGAAAGGATATACCCAGGACGCGCGCACCGGCATCTTGGCCATGCGTCCCGCCCCGATCCAGGTCAACTATCTCGGCTTTCCCGGCACCATCGGTGCAGGCTTCATCGACTACATCGTCGCAGACCGAAACGTCATTCCCGAGCACGATTACGATTGCTACGTGGAGAAAATCGCCTGGCTTCCCGAAAGCTATCAGGCAAACGATCGCGACCGTGCAATTGCGGATCTGATGCCTGTCCGCGCCGAGCACGGCCTTCCGGATGACGCTTTCGTCTTCTGCTGCTTCAACGACAACTACAAGATCACGCCCGACGTTTTCTCATCCTGGATGCGGATTCTCGCCGCGGTGGAGAACAGCGTGTTGTGGCTGTTCGAGGACAATCCAACGGCTGCGGACAATTTGCGTCGAGAGGCGCAGGCAAGGGGCGTGGCGCCGCGTCGTCTGGTTTTCGCCCAACGGCTCCCCACCTCCGCGCACCTGGCGCGGCATCGTTGCGCGGACCTTTTCCTCGATACAGTTCCGTACGGCGCTCATACGACCGCCAGCGATGCGCTCTGGACCGGACTTCCGGTCGTGACCTGCCTCGGCGAAACATTCGCGGCGCGTGTCGGGGCGAGCTTGCTCAATGCGATCCGCCTGCCCGAACTGATCACGACGACGCCGGCGGCCTACGAACAATTGGCGATCGAACTGGCGAACGATCCCGCCAGGCTCGCGGCGCTGAGAGCGAAGCTGGCCCGCGATCGACTGACGACACCTTTGTACGACACGGAGCAATACACGCGTGATCTGGAGACGGCATACGCGGCCATGATGGAGCGGCACATGGCGGGATTGCCGCCGGACCACGTCCGGGTGCCGGGAACCACCGTCTGACAAGCGCACCCGCAAGAGGGACGATTTCCTTGAACCTGCCAGCATCTTTCGTCGATCGATCGACGACCAACCCGGGCAAGCACCGATTGACCGCTGGTGCTGCCGCAATTTTCCGCGCACGCAGCGTTTCGACGATTGCAGTTATCGGGACTTTCTGGGCGTGGTGCGGCCTCCTTTCCTTCCCCATGATTGACCTGAACCCGGACTTCGCGGACGTTCCAACTTCGTTTGCCCTGGGCGGCACGGTTCTGATCGGACAGATTACCGGAATCGCGCTGTTCATCACGACGGTGTCCTTGATGCACGCTTCGCGGGCGTTCGCCAGCCTGGGGCGATTGAGCCTCGCCCAGGTCGCGATCATTGGCATCATCTACCTGTCTGTTGTCCTACAATTGCACGATGACGAGGCGGCGACGTTCGTTGGCGTTTTTTACACCATTCTGCTCATGCTGACTGCTTTGATGCTGTCTGTCGTATGGACGCTGCCACCGGACGACATCGAAACCTGCATGAAGGTGGCATCCATCATATTTTGTCTGTTCGGCATCTCCGCGCTGGCCGTCCTGGGATTACCGCAAGGCCGCAATGTCGGGGGTATTCAACCAAATCTTTTTTCCGCACCGTTACTCGCAGGCTTCATTCTGTCGCAGTTTCACGCTGGGAAAACGGGTATCGTCGTCAGAATCCTGTGCTTCTCGATGGCCGCTCTCGTCAGCTCGCGATACGCCTTGATCGGCTGCATTTCCGCGCTTGTCGTGCATGACTTGACCTTCAATTCCCTGCGCCCGTGGAAGGTTGCCGCGGCGATCGTTGCGTTGCTGTTGTGCATATTCCTTTGGCCGCAGATTGCCACCTTTCTCGCGCTTGACGATTCAAGTCGAGATCTGTCTTCAGGATTCACAGGAAGGGATGAATACTGGTACGCGGCCCTGGCGACGATCATGGATCATCCGCTCGGCATCGGATTCAAGCGCGCATCAGCCTTTGAGGCCGGGCACAATGGCTACCTGAAGACGCTGGTGGAATTCGGAATCGTCGGGGGCGGATTGATAATCCTCTTTGTCGGCTGCGTCATTGCCGCTGCACGCGCCGAAGCAGTGCGATCAACGGGGAAGGATCGGCAGCAACGCCGCTTTGCCTGTGCCCGCTTGGGCGGATTGGTCGCCCTGGCGTTTGGGGCCTTCTTCCAACCCCAGTTGTTCAGTCTCGGCGACGCGTTCGGGGTCTCGCTCCTGTTGCTGCTGTTCAAACCCGAAATGAAGCCGGTATCCGGTCGCGCAGCAATTGCGTGAGCGCAGACCGCGCAACGATCGCGAGCTGATTTCGCCTCCACCCGAGGTCGCTTCGTTCACTTCGCGTTCTGTCGCTGCGCCGAGATGCCGAGGACCAGGCGCAACTTGCTGTTGTCGGCGCTGCCCGAGGCGGTCTGGACGACCAGACCATCGATGAACAGAAAGGGCATGCCGGCCTCCAGGTCATAGAGGAGCGGCTGAAGAGATGCTGAAGCGAGCTCGATGTTGAACGTCGCCGAGACGAAGCCGGATTTGGCGAGCGGTCCCTGGACATCGACCTGCGACGACAGCGTGTTGCCGTTCACCCGCTTGGTCGCCGCGAGCACCCGCTGGAGCAGCACGGCGCTTGCGACCGAGGCCGTCTGTCCTTCGAGGAACGCCGAGCCCGTGGGAACGCTGATATCGGCCCGGACGGCGGGCGGCGGCGTAGCACGCCGAGCCTCGAGCGTCTGAAGGATCTCCGCGGCTGACGCCGCAGCATCGCGGCTACCCAGGATCTCGATCACGGTCTGCACTGTCGTGAACGCGAACAACACCACCAGCGCCACATAGGCCGCGACCGCGGCGACCGGTAAGCGCGTGAGATATCCTTCGAACTTCTGCATGCTGATCATGTGCCCGGCCCGAATTGCGGCTTGATCCTGGTCTCGATGTGGAAGCGCTCGCCCGCCTCGTTGGCGGCGCGCGTCGTCGGTGCGAAGAAGGCTGCGCTGGCGAAATGCGGCGACTGCTCCAGGATCTGGATCAGCGACGGGGCGTCGCTGGTCAGACCCGTGATCTGGAGCTTGTCGCCCTCGATCCTCAGCTCGGTCGCATAGGTGTGGTCGGGCAAGAGGCCGGACAGCTCTTCCAGCACCATCACGGCCGACGGCATCGTCTGCTTGCGGCGCGCCAGGATTTCGAGGGGCGAGCTGCCCTGGCCGCCCTGCCCGCCGCGCGCGAGCGCGCGGCGTTCGGCGATCCGGCGCTGGGTCTGCTGCAGCTGGGCATCGTAGGAATCGGTGGCGACCCCGCCGAGCCCGACCGACAGCATCGCCAGCACGCCGGTCGTCGCGAGGACTGCGATCAGCGCAAAGCGGAGCCGGCTCGAGCCGGTTTGCCCGCCGACGCGTTGACGATAGACGGCGACCTGCTCCATCCCGGGCGCCGAGGTCGATATCTCGACGGCGGCCGCGCCTGCATCGAGGAGAGCTTGCGACAACGACGTCACCGCCGCGCGCGCCGTCGCCACCACCGTCAACTCGACATGGTCGTCGGCGATCGCCTGCGGCGGCGTCCAGTGAAACACCGCTTCCGCCGGGCTCCAGGGTGTCAGCCGATCGATCTGGGCACGAATGATGCCGTCGAGAAACTCCACTGCACGTCCCGGTAGCTCCAGCGGACGAAATACGAAGCGCGATGGCTGAAGTGCGAGGTCGACCATCGCACCCTTCATCGCCGCGGACCATTCGTCCGACAGCGGCTCGGTGATAACGCCATCGACGATGTCGATGCGACCGGGCGGCAGGTCTGCGTCCTTGCTCGTCGTCGAGGCAAGGCGCAGCGTCAGAGCGCCCTCCTCGTCCTCGCTGATCGCGATCTGCCGCGCACCGCGCGTTCGTTCGAGCCGCGCGCTCACCGTGCGTGCAACGCTGTCGATCCACAGCGACAGCGCGGCTGCGATTTGACTGGGAATACTCATCGACTCTCCCGCGGCCTTGGCCGCCCTCCTCGATCCGGATCAACTTCGTCGGTCCATGCCAGTACGCGGAAGGCCTCCTTCTCGCCCGGTCCCGGAATCCGGATTACCGCCTCGGGCGTTCTTTGCCGGCCGTCCCGTAGCGTGATCCGTATGCGCACCCGATAGGCGTCGCTCGCCGATATCGTGGCACCCGGCTGCCGCCCGCCGAGCGCGCCGATGACGAACTCTGGATTGTCGGGCGGCAGGTCCGCGCGCTGATTGAGGAAGGCGTCGAGCCTGGCCGTCGTCATGTCCGGCAGTGCCGCGATCACTTCCGGCGCAGCATCGAGCACGTTGACCTCCGCCATACCGCTGTAGACGGTCACGAAAGGCATCGCATGCTCGACCAGCTCGACCGGCAGGCCGAGCACCAGCCACAGCTCATCGGCGCTGGCGAATGGCGCTTGCCGCGGCACGTAAGTGAGGTCCGCCGCAGCATAGGCCGCCGGCTCCGTATCCCGCCCGTCCGGTCTCGGCGTGCGCCGCCAGGCGACGACGCGCGCGGCATATTCGTCGGCTGCTTCCGCCGGCGCGCCGAGCGCCCTGAACAGTCCCGCGATCATCGCACGCGGCGCCATGTTGAGATTGATCCGTGCCGATTCCGACATGTACTCGACGCGTACGGAGGCATCGGCCAGGCGGAAGCCGAAGCCGCCATGGGTCGGACGCCGCATCGTCGCAGGCGCCGACAATTGGTAGGCGGCGAGCTCGACACCGGCCGAACCCAGCATCTCCCATTGCGTCGCGGCGTCCAGCGCCGAGAGCGCATTGGCCGATTGTGCGATGTAGACCGAAGCGACAGTCGCAAGCGCGGCCAATCCCGCAAGCAGCCACAGGGTGGCGACGACGATGAACCCGTCCTGCGCTGCAAGCCTGCGTCTCAGTCGAGCGGACGGACTGGTCATTGCGTCGGCCCGTTACCGGATTGCGTCTGCGTCGCCTCCTGCTCGGTCGACGGATCCGGCCGCGGCGCGCTTGTCTCGACATGGATCCGGGCGGCGCTCGAAATCACGGTTCCGCGCTCGACATCCCTGATGTCGAAGCGGACCGACATCGGCAGCTCGCCGGAGTTGAGCCAGCGGCTGCCCCATTTGCCGTCAAGGCCGGCATAGGCGAAGCTGATGCGATATGGCAGCCGCAGCAGCACGACGGGATCGACGAACGGAATCTGGTCTGCCCTGGGATCTCCCGCCTTCAGCAGCACGAACGGCGCGCGCGTGCGCACCAGTGCCGGACCGTTTCTGTCGTTGATCTCGGAGATCCGCACGATCTCCAGACCCGGCCGACCATTCGGGCCGAGCACGGAGCGAACGAACATCACGGCCTGCTCCCCGCCGCGAAACAACGGCAGATTGTCCGACCGCGTCACGTAGTCGGCCGCCGCCAGATCGGCCGTGAGCCGGTCGAGAGCGACCGCGACCTGCTCGTTGCGCTGGGCACGGATGATGCCGCGATTCCAGCTCGGCAGCCATTGCCCGGTGACCGAAGCCAGCGCGCCCATGATCAGGCCCATCAGTGCCAGCGCAACCAGGGCTTCGAACAGCGTGAAGCCGTCTTCGGCGCGCCATTGCCGGGCGTCGGTCATCAGCTCCCGCCCCTGCTCTGCAAGCGGATCGTTTCGAACGACACGATCGCTCCGCCCGGCGCCTGCACGCGCAATTCGACACGCTGCGGAACGAACCGCGACTCCGGCACGACAGGCACATCGTCGAGGAATGGCGTCAAGCGCATCTGCCAACGGTGGCCGGCGACCCGTCCGCGCAGATCATCAAGCATCGGCGCTCCGGCGCGCGGCAAGGTGGACACCACCACGCGCGCCGCATTGACGAGGGCGGCATGCTGCTCGAGCTTCCAGGCGCCGCGCGAATTGGTCGCGACCAACGTTCCGATCGCAGCGAGCACGATCGTCACCAGTGCGAGCGCCACGACGGCCTCGATCATGGTGAAGCCGGCTTCGCGCCGGCGGCTAGAGGACTTCCTGCGCGACAATGTCCACGCCTCCCGTCAGCCAATTCACGCGCACCTCGATGGCGTTGCCGAGACGTGTCAGGCGGATCGTGCCGCCGCATGACATGCCGCTGGCGAAAAAACTGATGGTCGAGAACGCCGGCCGGCCGTTGCAGCGTTGCGGCAGCAGCGCGTCGAACACCACGTCCTGCGGCACCTGGATGATCCAGGGGCCCGAACCCGACCTCACGGTACGTGCCCGCGCGTCCACAACGGCGCTGACCGCGCCGTAGCGCGACAGCGCGGCATTGCGGTCGGCCTTGAGCAGGGCCGCAACCTCGATCGCATAAGCCTCGAGCCGCGGCCGCGAGGTCTGCGACGGAAAGCGCGGCAGCAGCACGGCCGCGAGCATAGCGACGATGGCCAGCACGCAGACCATTTCGAGCAGCGTGAAGCCGGCCTCGCCCGTATCAGTTCGCTCCGGAGACGAGATCGGCCGACGTTCCCGTTCCACCCTCCTGCCCGTCGGAGCCGAGCGAGCGAATTTCGTAGGGCGCGCGTTCCGCCGGCTGCTTGTAGACATAAGGATTGCCCCATGGGTCGTTGGGAACGTTGCCGCCCTTTAAATACGGGCCATTCCAGGACGCCACGCCGCTCACGGCATGAGCGAGGGCGCCGAGTCCTTCCGAGCTGGTCGGGAAGCGGCCGGCGTCGAGGTAGAACAGGTCGAGCGCGCTGCTGAAACTCTGGATCTGTATCTTGGCCGCCTTGACGCGGGATTCGCTGAGATAGTTCAGCACCCGCGGGCCGACCAGCGCCATGATCATGCCGATGATGGTGATGACGACCAGCATCTCCACCAGCGTAAAGCCTTCCTCGCCGCGACGCCGGCGCCGCCGCCTCGGCGCAGGGAACAGCGCCTTCCTAGACACGCGGATCATGCGAAACCCTCCCCTTCTCAACCGACAACTTGCGTCACTGACAACAGCGCCGTCATGACCGACACGATCAGGCCGCCGACCACGACGCTGATGAGGATGATCGCGGCAGGCCCGATGATGGCGACGACGCGATCGAGCTGCCGTTGCAGCTTTTCCTCGTAGAACTCCGCGACCCGGCCCGACAGCGTCGGCAACTGCCCGGTCTCCTCGCCGAGCCGCAGCATCCGCACCGCGACGGGCGGCAGCACGGCCGAAGCAGCCAGCGCCTCGGCGAGCCTGCCGCCATGGCGCACGCGGTCGGCCATCGCCGCCCAGGCCTGCACGTTGCCGGTCGCATTCATGATGTCGATCAGGATGCGAAGCGTCGCCGTCAGCGTCACGCCGCTGCCGAGCAGAATACCGAGATTGCGCGAGAACAGCGCGGCGCGGTGGAATTCGACCACGGTCGAGATGACAGGCAGCCGCGCGATCTGCGTGACGATGCTGGCGCGGACCGATGGCCTGCGCCACGCCAGCCAGCCGCCGATGACGGCGATGGCAACCACGGCGCCGACCTCGAAGCCGTGACCGCGCAGGATGTCCGACAGCGTCAGGAACACCTCGATGACGGGATCGGTCTTGGCGTTGAAGTCGCGCAACACCGCCGAAAACTGCGGAAGCACGAACGTGACGAAGAAGATCAGCACGCCACCGGCCGCGAGCAGCACGAAGGCAGGATATTGCAGGGCGCCGGTCACCTTGCGGCGCAGAGCCTCCGCGCGCGTGCGCTCGGTCCCGATCGTCTCCAGAATGTGGTCCAGCGTGCCCGACATCTCGCCGACTCTGACCAGGGCGACATACATGGGCGGAAACAGCGTCGGCTCGCGCGCAAGCGCTTCGGCAAAGCTCTCGCCGGACATGATCGCGGTCTTGATGGTATTGACGACCGGACGAAGCCGGCTGACGTCCATATCGCCTGCGAGCAGTTCGAGCGCATCATTCAACCGGGCACCGGCCTTCAGGAGCAGAGCAAGGTCGCGCGTGAAGATCGTGACATCCGCGGGCCCCGGCTTCGACAACGTCAACGACGCCAGCGAGAGCGACCAGCCCTTGGCTTCCTCCGCGGGCCCGGCATCGATCGCGACTAGGCCGAGATATTCGATGCGTTGGGACACTTCGGCGAGGTTGGCCGCCGTGATCGAGCCGGAGACCACCTCTCCCTTCTGCGTCAGCGCACGATAGCGAAAATTCGGCATCTCGTCACCGCACGGTGGTCACGCGCAGGATCTCCGCCGCCGAGGTCATGCCCGACAGGCATTTGGCGAGGCCATCCTCGATCATGGTCGTCATGCCGTTGCGGATGGCCACCTTGTCGATGGATTCCCAGTCGGACTGTTCCTCGACCAGCGCGCGGACTTCCTCGTTCATCTCGAGCACCTCGAACACACCGATACGGCCGCGATAGCCGACATTGCCGCAGCGCTCGCAGCCGACGGGTTCGAAGATGACATTGCCGACGGACAGACCGACCGCCGTGTAGCGCGGATCGGCCTCGACGTCGGCATGGGTCAGCGGCCGGCTGCTCTTGCAGCGGTCACAGAGCTGCCGGACCAGGCGCTGCGCGATCACCGCGCGCAAGGTCGAGCGCAGCAGGAACGCCTCGACGCCGAGATCAAGCAGGCGCGGCACGGCGGCCGCCGCCGTCTCGGTGTGCAGCGTGGTCAGCACGAGATGGCCGGTGAGCGCTGCGTGGATCGCGACATGAGCGGTCTCGGAGTCGCGGACTTCGCCGACCATGATGACGTCGGGGTCCTGGCGCACGAAGGAGCGCAGCGCGGTGGCGAAGGTCAGGCCGATCGAGGGCTTGGCCTGCGACTGGGAGATGCCGGGGATCTCGTATTCGACGGGATCCTCGATGGTCAGGATTTTTCGGGTCGGCTCGTTGAGCAGCGACAGCACCGTCGCGAGCGTCGTGGTCTTGCCGCTGCCGGTCGGGCCGGTGACGATGATCATGCCGTGCGGCAGTGCCAGCATGCGCCGCAATTTGCCCTGGTCGCCGGCCAGGAAGCCGAGCTTGTCGATCGACAGCAAAGCGCGGTCCCGCGGCAGCAGGCGGATGACGGCGGACTCGCCATGCTGCGTCGGCATGATCGCGACGCGCACGTCGATTTCCGAACGCGCCGCCCGCACCCGCGCGCCGCCGTCCTGCGGCAACCGGCGCTCGGCGATGTTCAGTCCCGCCAGGATCTTGATGCGCGAGATCACCGCCGCCGGGGGCACGCCGTTCGGTGTCGCGACATTGCGCAACAGCCCATCGACGCGCATCCGTATCACCAGCGAGGTGCGGCCGGGCTCGATATGGATATCGCTGGCGCGCAGCTCGACGGCGGTCTCGAACATGTCGTTGACGGCGCGAACGACCGGCGCGCCGCTGGCAAGGTCGCGCAGATTGTCGATGTCGTCATCCTGCGCCGTGGCATTGACGGCGGTCTCGGCGCTCGCGCTCTCCTCCTCGCCGAGACGCTGGTCGAGCACGGTGGCGATGTCCTCGAACGAGGCAACCTTGATGGTCGGCCCCGTGCCAAGCACGATTGCGGCCGCCTGTATGGAGGCCCGGTCCGTGGGGTCGGCCAGTACAAGTACCGGCGATCCGCCAGTGGGCTGGCACGGGAACACCGCCATTTCGCGCAGGAACCGGCGCGAAAACTGTTGCGCGCGGGATTCCGTCGCCATCATCTCCTGAAGCGTGACGCGCGGAAGCTCGAAGAACAGCGACACCTCATCGGCGAATTCGCTCGCCGACAATTCACTCATTTCCCACAGCTTACGCAGACCACCTTCGGCAGGGCGGGACCCATTCAGCCTGCCGAGTTTGTCCGCGTCCGGTTTCAGGCCAACCTTCTGGCTGAAACGAGCTACGAACTCGTGCGCATTCGGGGAAGCCATGGACGTCTACCGCAGTCACTCTGATGGCCGCAGAGCGGCGAGCGGGCCGTTTACCTTAGTTTTCCGATTGGAAATGTGACGGCATGATCGAGCGCAATATCGTCCCCGGCCAGTCACAACATGATCGAACAGAACGTCCTTGATGTCTCTGCCCAATTTCCCGTCGCATCACATTCTCACAACAAGCTCGCGTGACGGGCGCAAGGCTAACAGAATTCGTAACACACGACTGTCATACGAGAGGGTTAAGCAAGCCGCATTCGGCCCGCCCCGCCTCGACGGGAACAACAGCGGGCGGCGCGTGAGTGAGGCAGTCCAGTGAGCCGAGCAACATTCCGGATCGGCTTGGTTGTCCAATGCGCTGCCATCTGCGTATTGCTCGGATCGTGCAACACGGTGAGCGGCATCGCCGATGCCGACACCAAGGATCCGGATGTCTTCGACAAGGTCCGCTCGGTTGACCTGTTGCCGCGCTATCCGAACCAGTTGCCGCAGCGCGAACTCTCGACCGGCCCCCGCGCCAAGACCGCGATCTACGCGGCGGTTGCCAGCGACGATGCGCCAACCGCCACCTCGTCGCAGCAAGCGGCGGTCAGCACCGACCGGTTCGAGCTCAATTTCGACAATTCGCCGGTCGCATCCGTCGCCAAGATCGTGCTCGGCGACATCCTCGGCGTCGGCTACGTCATCGATCCGCGCGTCCAGGGCAATGTCAGCCTCTCCTCGGGCCGCCCGATCCCCAAATCCGACGTCGTCTTCGCGCTCGAAAACGCGCTGCGGATCGGCGGCGTCGCGCTGGTGCGCGACGATACCGGCTACCGGCTGATGCCGCAGGGCGACGCGGTCGGCGTCGGCGGTGCGGACGCCTCCGATCGCATGACACCCGGCTACGGCATAACGATCGTGCCGCTGCAATATGTCTCGGCGCAGACCGTCATCAAGCTGGTCGACAGTTTTGCCACCAAGCAGGGCATGATCCGCGCCGACACCAGCCGCAACCTGATCCTGATCCAGGGCTCCGGCAGCGAGCGCCGCAACGCGGTCGATCTCGTGCTGAGCTTCGATGCGGACTTCTTGAAGGGACAGTCGGTCGGTATCTTCCCGGTGCAGAACAGCAATCCGGGACCGATCATCGCCGAGCTCGAGAAAATCGTCGATTCCGGCGAAGGCGGCATGACGCAGAACGTGATCAAATTCCAGTCGATCGCCCGGATGAACGCGGTGCTCGCGGTGACGCGGAAGCCGGAGCTGTTGAACCGTGTCGAAACCTGGATCCGCCGCCTCGACACCACCAATACAGGCCGCTCGGCGGTCCACGTCTACCGCGTGAAGTTCGGCGACGCCCGGCAGATCGCGCGGGTGCTCAACGACGTCTTCGGTTCGAGCAGCTCTTCCGGCTCGTCCGCCTCTCAGCTCGACAGCCCGGGTGGACAGGTCGCACCAGGATCCGGCCTCGCCTCGAGCTCGAGCGGCGGCTCTGCGCTCAGCCGCCTGTCGGCCTCGCCCAATCAGTCAAGCAGCGGCTTTGGCTCGAATTCAGGCGGACGCGCCGCAAGCGCGGGTGCTTCCGACGCGTCTACCGGCAATCAGGCCGCCTACGGTTCATCATCCGCTTCGCAGGGCGGCGGCAGCCTGTTCGACAACTCCTCCACAGGACAGAATTCAGGCCGCGGCGGCGCAGGTCCCGGCAACGTTCTCGACGGTGTCCGCATCACTGCCGACAGCGTCAATAACACGCTGTTGATCTATGCGAGCCAGGAACAGTACCGGATCATCGAGCAGACCATCAAGGAGATCGACCAACCGCAGCTCCAGGTCGCCATCGACGCCACCATCGCCGAGGTGACGCTGACCGACGATCTCCAATACGGCATCCAGTCCTACATCATGAGCCGCGATGTCGGCCTGAAGCCCAACACCGGCTCGGTGGGCTTTAACGGCGCAACGTCGGTCGCCGCGGCGGCAGCCGATGTCGTGCTCCAGCGCGCCATCCCCGGCTTCAACTTCCTGGTCGGCTCGGCGCAGACGCCGCGCGCCGTGCTCAACGCGCTGCATGCGATCACCGACGTCAAGGTGCTGTCGAACCCGTCCGTGGTCGTGATCGACAACCAGGTCGCGACCCTCCAGGTCGGCGACGAGATCCCGATCCAGACCGGAAGCGCAACCGTGCTGACCGGCAACAACACCATCGCCAACACGACCGACTATCGCAGCACCGGCATCATCCTGCGCGTGGTGCCGCGGATCAATGCCAACGGCAATGTCAGGCTCGATGTCGAGCAGGAGATCTCCAATCCGGTCAGCAACTCGTCGTCAGGATCGTCCTCGACGTCGACCAACTCGCTTACGCCGACGGTGTCGACCCGCAAGGTGCGCAGCTCGGTCGCGGTCGCGAGCGGACAGACGGTCCTGCTGGCGGGCCTGATCAGCGACACCCAGACCAAGAGCCGCGCGGGCATTCCGGGCCTCGACCAGATTCCCGGCCTCGGCGAAGCCGTGTTCGGGCAGACGGACAAGCAGGTCAAGCGCACCGAGCTTATCATCTTCATCCGGCCGCAGATCATCCGCGACGGCGCCGATGCTCATTTCGTTGCCGAGGAGCTGCGCACCAAGCTGCGCGGTACGATCAACGCGATCGGGCCGAGGCCCGCGCCGACGACCTACCGCTGAGCCAGTACAAATTGCCCGAGGAGCGGTTCACATGATCAGGTCCAGCAGACTCTTGATTGCCGCCATCGTGCTGGGACTTGCCTCGACAAGCATCGCCCACGCAAATTCCCTCGGCGCCGGAACCGGCGCCTTCAACCGCGGCGACTACAATACCGCTGCCCGTCTGCTGTTGCCGCAGGCCGAGCGCGGCAATGCCCGCGCGCAAGGGATGGTCGGCTTCATGTACGCGACGGGACAAGGCCTGCCGCAGGCCTATGACGCCGCCGGCTACTGGTACAGGCTGGCCGCCGAGCAAGGCGACACCACGTCGCAATATCTGCTCGGCCTCGCCTACGACAAGGGCCAGGGCGTGCCGCAGGACGACGTCGCCGCCTACAAATGGCTGAACCTCGCGGCTGCGCATGCACCGAGGAAAACCCGCGAGAATTTTGCAAAGCTGCGCAATGCCGTCGCCTCGAAGATGAGCCGCGGCCAGATCGCGGCCGGCCAATGGCACGCGCTGCGCTGGCCCGAGGAGTCGCCGTTCTGATCGACGGCGCGGGCCGCAAGCTGCGGGGAACGCCGTCATATCATGATGTGACGGCGTAACGCCGGTCTTAACGGAAATCATACCATCACCGCCGCCGTCCCAGCCGACATCGCGCGGATCGGTACAATTTGAAGCAATCGCTTAGCCGGATCGCGAGCTGTCTCTGCCAACGTCCCCTGCACAGGGAGCGTCGGGGCACGACATGGCGGGAAATCGCAACGCAAAACAGAGACTGACGACGCTGGCGGCCGCCGGCCTTGCCGCGGCCTGCCTGTCGATGGCGCTGCCGGCCCATGCTTTCCTGGCCCGCCCCACCCTGTTTGCTGCGATCGGCGCCGCGACCAAGGCACCGTCCGGCTGGCAACAGTTCTGCGCCGAGAATGCCGAGGACTGCCGGCCCGGCGCTGATCAGGCCCGGGACGTCGTGCTCACGCCCGAACTGCTTCAGCAGCTCTACGAGACCAACAAATACGTCAATGATCGCGTCGCCTGGACCAGCGATGACGCGCTTTACGGCAAGGCCGAACGCTGGACGCTGCCGCTCGATCGCGGCGATTGCGAGGACATCGTCCTGCTCAAGCGCAAGATGCTCGCCAAGCTGGGCTGGCCGCAGGGGTCGCTCCTGATCACAACGGTCGAGGAGCCCGGTCCGGCCAAAGGTCGTCACGCCGTACTCACCGTCCGCTCCGACCGCGGCGAGATGATCCTCGACAACCAGACCCCGGAAATCCTGTTCTGGTACGAGACCAAATACCGCTACCTGTCGCGGCAAAGCGCCACCGACCCGAACGTCTGGGTGGCCTTCGGCGCCGAGCAGCCCAGGCCGCCGGCTTTTCCCGTCGAGCGTTAATTCCCCGTAGAGCGACCCTGAAGACCAGCCTCTCGGCCACGGCGCGCCGCGCGGTCGCCGGTCATGCGCGACAGTCCGCATGACCTCGCAAGACGTCCGGCGTTTCGCCGCACCTTCTTGTTCTGAACATCACTATAACATTGTTCGCGCGTTATGATACAAAATATATCATTAGCGACGGAATGATTCCCATTCCGAGTTGTATCATCATCGCGACCATCCCCATTAGCGCTCATTTGAGGCATCAATGACCACTCAAGTTGTATTTGGCGGCACGACAACGATCTCCGCCCCCACCACCACGACCTACATCGTCGTCTCGGGCACGCTCGACGTCGCCAGCGGCGGCGTCGTGTCCGGCGCGACCGCGGTCGGCCCCGGCACTGTCATCATGATCGAGGCCGGCGGCACCGCCAACAACTCGACCATCGCCGGCGGTGTGCAGTACAATTACGGCACGGCCAACGGCGTCGTCATCTCCAACGGCGGCACCCAGCACGTCTATGGCGGCACCGCCAGTAACGTCGTGATCAGCGCCGGCGGTTACCAGGACGTCATGAACGCCACCGTCACCGGAACGACGCTCGCCGGCTTCCAGCAGGTGCATGTCGGCGGCGTGACCTACGCGACGGTCATCGTCAACGGCGGCAACGAATTCGTGGCGGCCGGCGGCACCACCAATGGCACGATCATCTCGTCGGGCGGCCTGCAATATGTCGGCGAGGACGGCACCGCCAACGGCACCGCGATCAACAACGGCGGCTATCAATTCGTGCTCGGCACCGGCAATGACACCGTCGTATTCGGCGGCGGCGTCCAGGAAGTCGCCGGCACGACCAACAACACCACCGTCAACAGCGGCGGCATTCAGCACATCGTGCTGGACGGCACCGCGATCACGACGACGGTCCAGGCCGGCGGCTTCCAGCAGGTCAACAGCGGCAGCGTGCAGGGCAGCCAGGTCAGCGGCGGCCTTCAGGTTCTCGGCACCGGCAGTTCGACCGACACGGTGGTTCTGTCCGGCGGCAGCGAATATATCGGCTCCGGCGCTTCGGCGACGGGAACGACGGTCAACGCCGGCGGCCTGCAATATGTGGACGTTGGCGCTTCGGCGGCCTCCACGACGGTCAACGGCGGCTTCGTCTTCGTGGCTGGCACGGCCTCGGGCGCGACCGTCAACAGCGGCGAGTTCGATGTGGTTGGCAGCGCCAGCAACACGCATCTCGCCGGCGGCGCCGAATATGTCTATGCCGGCGGCGTCCAGAACGGCGTCGATTTCGCTGGCTCGGCTTCGACGCTCTATCTCGAGGACGCGTCCGGCCTGACCGGCACGATCTCGAATTTCGAGATCGGCGACGTCATCGACTTCCGCAACCTTGCTGTGACCTCGTACGAATTCGATGGCGCGACGCTCACGCTGACCACCAGCAACGGCTCGCTCGCCTATCAATTCGCAGGCGTCGAGGCCGGCACCGCGTTGAACGTCGCCTCCGACGGCCATGGCGGCACGTCCGTGTCGCTCTCGCTGCTCTCGCAGTTCTCGGCGAGCCTGGTCCCGGATGCTGGCGAAGGCGCGATCACGCAGCAGGGCTCCGATCCCGAGAGCGCCTCGCTCGTTCACGCCCAGAGCTGACCTGAGACGACATTGCTGTACCGGGACAAGTCCCGGTACAGCTTCCTCGGCTGTCGAGCCCTGCTCCGGCCAAGGCCATCGACGCAAGCCTCGCCATCGCTCATCAAATCTCAGACGCAACAGGTCGCGCGCCATCGAGGGGCAACCCGCGAGCACGTCCGTGCGACGGCGGCTCCGGTCACGCCTGCCTATGCGGGAGGCATGCCCAGCGCGAGATTGCATACCATTTGGAGCACCCGCACCGGCTGCACGCGCGGACCCCCTTCATATCATTGATGTAACGTTATTCCGGACAAAATGCCGCACATCGCGCAAAAATGCATCATAAAATATCATAAATAGATCGTTTAGAGCGCATGCAGGTTCGGCGCAGGCCTCCGCAGCAGGCGGTCGCGGCGCGGAATTCAGCCCTTCAGCGCTCTCTTTAGCATCACTTGAGGTATGTTATGACCACCGTCGTAAAAATGGGTACCGAATTTCAGGTCAATAGCCAGACGGCTGGCAGCCAGTGGTATCCCTCCATTACCGGCCTCACCAATGGCGGCTTCGTCGTCACTTGGCAGGACGGCCTCGCCGGCTCCACCAGCGGCAGCAGCACGCTCGGCGACGCCAGCGGCTCCGCCGTCCATGCCCAGCTCTATGCCGCGGACGGCAGCAAGGTCGGCGGCGAATTCCTGGTCAACACCCAGACCAACGGCTCGCAGGCCTCCCCGGTCGTGACCGGCCTCAGCAACGGCGGCTTCGTCGTCTCCTGGCAGGACCAGAACTCCACGAGCGGCGACATCAAGGCCCAGATCTACGGCGCGAACGGCGCCCCGGTCGGCGGCGAATTCCTGATCAACTCCGTCACCGCCAACAACCAGAATACGCCGGCCATCACCGGCCTGCCCAATGGCGGCTTCGTCGTCGCCTGGACCAACCAGGGCAGCGTCGCGCCCGACATCAAGGCCCAGGTCTATGACGCGAACGGCGCCAAGGTCGGCTCCGAATTCCTCGTCAACTCCGCCAGCGCCAACTTCGATCAGGAGCGCGCCTCGATCGCAACGCTCAGCAACGGCGACTTCGTCGTCACCTGGAACGATTTCCGCACCGGCAATTGGGAAGTCCGCGGTCAGGTGTTCCACCCGGGTGCGAGCGGCGCGACCAAGGTCGGCTCCGAATTCACCGTCGACACCGCCTATTACAACAGCCGCATGGTTGCCGGCGTGACCGGTCTTGCCAACGGCAATTTCGTCATCAGCTTCGAGGACACCAGCGGCGAAATTCGCGCGCAGGTCTTCACGGCTGGCGGCAGCAAGGTCGGCTCGGAATTCCAGGTCAACACCCAGACCGGCGGCAACCAGGGCTTTTCGAGCATCACCGCACTGACCGGCGGCGGCTTCGTCGTGACCTGGTCGGACGAAGGAACGGCCGACGGCAGCGGCTCCGGCATCAAGGCGCAGGTCTATGATACGGCCGGCAACAAGATCGGCGGCGAGTACATCGTCAACTCGCAGACCAACAGCTATCAGTACTATCCGACCGTCTCGGCGCTCGCCAATGGCGGCTTCGTCATCAGCTGGCAGGACTTCAGCCAGACGCTTGGTGACAACTCCTCCTACGGCATCACCGCGCAGGTCTTCAACCTGTCGAACGCCCCGACCGCGCCGACCATCGTGTCGGTCACCGATGACGTCTCGCCCAACAGCGGCGCGCTCGCCAACGGCGCCAGCACCAACGACACCAACCTGACGGTCCGCATCGCAACCGGCAGCAACTTTGCCGGCGACGTCGTGCAGCTGTTCGACGGCCAGACCGCGATCGGCTCGGCAGTCACGCTCTCGCTCGCCGACATCGCGCGCGGCTACGTCGACATCCAGACCGGCCTGCTCGGCAACGCGGCCCACGCCATCACTGCGAAGGTCACCGATACGACCGGCGCCGTGAGCGATGCCGCCTCCGCGATCAACGTGACCGTCGACACGGTTGCCCCGGCCGTCGGCGTCACCGGCGTGACGCTCGACACCGCCAACCTGCCCACCTTCACGGTGAGCGGCACCACCGAAGCCGGCCTTCTGGTCTCGGTCTATGACGGTGCCACCCTGGTCGGCACTACCACGGCTGGCGCCAACGGCTCCTGGAGCCTCGCCGGCCTGACGCTGGTGGAAGGCGCCAACAACCTGACCGCCAAGACCACCGATGCAGCCGGCAACGCCGGCACCTCGACCGTCTTCGCGGCGCCGACGCTGGTCTCGACCGGCGCGGTTTCGGTCACGGGCGCGTCGACGACCTCGCAGGGCTATGTCGTGCTCGGCGACGGCACTCTCGATGTCGTCACCGGCGGCAACGTCTCCGGCCAGATCACGATCGGCAATGGCGGCGTCGTCGACGTCCTCAACGGCGCGACCACCGAGCATACCAACATCCGCAGCGGCGGCGTGCAGTACGACTACGGCACCGCGAACGACACCATCGTTCACGCGGGCGGCCAGCAGCACGTCTACTTCGGCGGCAGCGCCAACGGTTCGACGGTCGAGGCCGGCGGCTACCAGGACGTCTACTCGAATTCGACCGTCACCAACGTCAGCCTCAGCGGCAACCAGCAGGTGCTGGCGGGCGGAACGGCCATCGACACCACGGTCTATGGCGGCGGCTACCAATATGTCGGCGATGGCGGCACCAGCGCCGGCACGCTGGTCAAAACCGGCGGCTTCCAATACATCGATGCCGGCGGGTCGGCCAGCGACACCGTGATCGACGGCGGCTTCCAGTATGTCGACGGCACGGCGACCGGCGGCTCGGTCGGCGGCGGCAACTCGCTGGGCGGCGGCGTCGCGACCGGTGTGACCGTCAAGAACGGCGGCGCGCAGCACGTCTACCACGGCGGCAGCGCGACCGGCACGATCGTTGCGGCTGGCGGCTTCCAGGACGTCTACCACGCCACCGTCTCCGGCACGAACCTCAGCGGCAATCAGCAGGTGCTGGATGGCGGCATCGCCGCGAACACCGTGATCGAGAACGGCGGCAATTCGTACATTGGCGCGGGCGGATCGGTGACGGCGACCACGGTCAACGGCGGCGGTCTGCTCTATGTCGACGCCGGCGGCTCGGCCGCGTCCACGACGATCAACGGCGGGGTCGGGTTCGTGATCGGAACGGCGTCCGGCACGACGCTCAACAGCGGCGAACTCGACGTCGCAGGCACCGCCGACAACACCCACCTTGCGGGCGGGGTCGAGCATGTCTTCGCCGGAGGCGTCCAGAACGGCGTCGACTTCGCCGGCTCGGCTGCAACGTTGACGCTCGAAAACGCGTCCGGCCTGACCGGCACGGTGTCGAACTTCGAACTCGGCGACACGATCGACCTGCTCAACACGTCGGTCTCGTCGTTCACCTTCGACGGTACGACACTGACGCTCGCCACGAACTCGGGCAGCCACACCTACCAGTTCGCGGGCGTTCAGTCCGGCACCGAGCTCAACGTCACCGACGACGGCCACGGCGGATCGGCGATCTCGCTGTCGCTGCTGGTGCAGCAATCGGCGAGCATCGTCCCGGATGCCGGCGAGAGCAGCCTCGTGTCTTCGGACACGACGCAGCAGCAGCCCACGCTGGCCAGCCACGGCTGATCGGCCAACACGATCTGCGCACCGGGGTCCCCGCCCCGGTGCGTCATGCGATCGCGGCGGGAGGTGAACTTGCCTCCCGCCGTCCCGCATCCCGCCGCAGAACGCCAAATCCGACCGTTATGTGAGCGGTCCGACATAGTTATCAAACCGTAACATAGCCGCGTTAGCTATCGGCCGCCCTGCCGACCGGCGGGACACCCGTCCGTGAAATCGTCCGGACCCGATGACCGCGGATATTTGCTTCCAATGAGCCCGAACGAGACCATTTCACGCGACCCGGCCGCCAAAGAGCAGCCGAAGGAGCCGCCGGTGCAGGCCGTGCCGAAGCCGCCGGCCGACCCCGGCCTGACCGCGCTCGTCATGATGCTCCAATTCCTCGGGGTGCCCGCCGAGCCGGAGCAGCTCCGCCATCAGCTCGGCGTCACCGTGATCGGCACCACCGAGATGCTGCGCTGTACCAGGCAGTTCAACATCAAGGCGCGCGTGGTGAAGACGAGCTGGGACCGGCTCGACAAGACGCCGCTGCCCGCCATCGTCCCCTTGCGCGACGGCGGCTTCCTGATCCTCGGCAAGGCCGGCGACGGTAAGGCCATCGTGCAATATCCGGGCTCGCCGCGGCCGCAGATGCTGACCAAGGCGCAGTTCGAGGTGCTCTGGGACGGCCGCATCGTGCTGATGACCAAGCGCGCCGGCCTCGCCGATCTGTCGCGGCGCTTCGACATCACCTGGTTCATGGGCGCGGTCAACCGCTATCGCGGCCTGCTCGGCGAAGTGCTGCTCGCCTCGTTCTTCCTCCAGATCTTTGCGCTGGTGTCGCCGCTGTTCTTCCAGGTGGTGATCGACAAGGTGCTGGTGCATCGCAGCCTCGGCACGCTGGATGTGCTGGTCGCCGGCATCGTCGCGATCTCGATCTTCGAGGTCGTGCTCGGCGCGCTCCGCACCTACCTGTTCTCGCACACGACCAACCGCATCGACGTCGAGCTCGGCGCGCGGCTGTTCCACCACCTGCTGGCGCTGCCGCTGTCCTATTTTCAGGCGCGGCGGGTCGGCGACACGGTCGCGCGGGTGCGCGAGCTGGAGAATTTGCGCAACTTCATCACCGGCTCGGCGCTGACGCTGGTGATCGACCTGTTCTTCACCTTCGTCTTCCTCGGCCTGATGGCGTTCTACTCGCCGCTGCTGACCGCGATCGTGCTGGCGTCGTTCCCGCTCTACATCGTCATCTCGGCCGGCGCCACGCCGCTGTTCCGCTACCGTCTCGACGAGAAGTTCAAGCGCGGCGCGGAGAACCAGTCGTTCCTTGTCGAGAGCGTCACCGGCGTCGAGACCTTGAAGGCGATGGCGGTCGAGCCGCAGATGCAGAAGCGCTGGGAAGAGCAGCTTGCCGGCTACGTCGCCTCGAGCTTTCGCGTGGTCAATCTCGGCAATGTTGCAAGCCAGGCCGTTCAGTTCGTCAGCAAGATCAACATGGCGATCCTGCTCTATTTCGGCGCCAAGCTGGTCATCGACGGTAACCTCACGGTCGGCGAGCTCGTCGCCTTCAACATGCTGTCGGGACGTGTCACCGCACCGGTGCTTCGGCTCGCCCAGCTCTGGCAGGATTTCCACCAGGCGCGGCTGTCGGTCGAGCGGCTCGGCGACATCCTCAACACCGTGCCCGAGCCGACCCATCGCCCGGGTCGCGCGGCGTTGCCTGCCATCCGTGGCGACATCACCTTCGAGCATGTCGGCTTCCGCTATCGCGTCGACGGACCGCAGATCCTGAGCGACATCACCCTGAAGATTCCGGCCGGCCAGATCGTCGGCATCGTCGGCACCTCCGGCTCCGGCAAGAGCACGCTCGGAAAACTGATCCAGAGGCTCTATCTCCCCGAGAGCGGCCGCGTGCTGGTCGACGGCAATGACCTTGCGGCGGTCGACCCGACCTGGCTGCGCCGGCAGGTCGGCGTCGTGCTGCAGGAGAACATGCTGTTTAACCGCTCGGTGCGCGACAACATCGCACTCGCCGACCCCGCGCTGCCGATGGAGCGCGTCGTCGCCGCAGCGAAGCTCGCCGGCGCACACGATTTCATCCTCGAACTCCAGGATGGCTACGACACCGTCATCGGCGAGCGCGGCAGCACGCTGTCCGGCGGCCAGCGCCAGCGCATCGCGATCGCACGCGCGCTAACGACCAATCCGCGCGTTCTCATCTTCGACGAAGCAACGAGCGCGCTCGACTATGAAAGCGAGCGCATCATCCAGCACAACATGCGCGAGATCACGGCGGGCCGTACCGTTCTGATCATCGCCCACCGTCTGTCGACCGTGCGTACCGCGGACCGCATCATCACCGTGGAGCGTGGCCGTATCGTCGAGGACGGTTCGCACGACCAGCTGATCCGCAGCGGCGGCCGCTACGCCACGCTGCATCGTGTCCAGGCAGGCATCCATGAAGTCGGCTAAGGCGATGATGGCCTCGCTGCGCAGCCCGACGCGGACGCGCGACGAACTGGCGTTCCTCCCCGCGGCGCTCGAGATCGTCGAGACCCCGCCTTCGCCGATCGGCCGCGCCATCTCCGCGTCGATCTCGGCGGTGTTTCTGATCGCGCTGGTGTGGGCCAGCATCGGCACGATCGACATCATCGCGACCGCGACCGGCAAGATCGTCCCCGACGGCCGCACCAAGGTGATCCAGCCGTTCGAGACCGCGGTCGTGCGCGCCATCCACGTGCAGGACGGTCAGCGCGTCAAGGCCGGCGACCTCCTGATCGAGCTCGATCCCACCATGAGCCAGGCCGAGCTCGGCCATCTCCAGAGCGATCTGCTGGCGAGCGAGCTCGACATCGCACGTCTGCACGCCGCACTTGCCGGCGGTGATCCCGCCAAATTCATCGCGCCCGCGCGCGCGACCTCCGATCAGATCCGCACCGCAAAGCGTTTCCTGGCCTCGCAGGCCGCCGAGCAGGCGTCCAAGATCACCTCGCTCGAATGGCAGGGCACGCAGAAGAAAGCGGAGCGTTCGACCAGCGAGGCCACGATCGGCAAGATCAGCGCCCTGATCCCCATCATGCAGCAGCGGGTCGATGTGCGAAAATATCTCGTCGACCGCGAGTTCGGCTCCAAACTGCAATACCTCACGGAAACGCAGGACCTGGTCGCACAACAGCAGGAATTGCTGGTCCAGAAGAGCCACTATGCCGAGGCCGATGCCGCCGTTGGAGGCATCGAGGAGACGCTGCGGCGCACCGAGGCGGAATATCAGCGCGGCCTGTTTGACGAGCTTGCGAAAGCCGAGCAGAAGGCGGCTGGCCTGCGCCAGGACATCGTCAAGGCCGAGCAGCGCACCAGCCTGCTGCGCCTCGCCGCGCAGGAGGACGGCATCGTCCAGCAGCTCGCCGTGCACTCGGTCGGCGGCGTGGTGACGCCGGCCCAGACGCTGATGGTGGTGGTGCCCACCAGCGGCGGCCTCGAGATCGAGGCGATGATCTCGAACCGCGACATCGGCTTCGTCAATCCCGGCGAGGAAGCCGCGATCAAGGTCGACACCTTCAGCTTCACCCGCTACGGCCTGCGCCAGGGCAAGGTGCTCAGCGTCTCCCAGGACGCCATCGTCCGCCAGAAACCGCCGGAAAAGCCCGGCGACACGCCGGCCGGCACCGACACATCATCCAGTGAACCCAAGGGCCAGGAGCTGGTTTACTCCGCCCGCGTCTCGCTCGACCGCTCGCAGATGGACATCGACGGCCGCACCGTCAACCTCGCGCCCGGCATGGCCGTAACCGTCGAGATCAAGACCGGCACAAGGAAGATCATCAGCTATGTGGTGTCGCCGCTGATCCGCTATGGGCAGGAGAGTTTGCGGGAGCGGTGAGACGGCCGCGAATCCGGCGGGATGGTATCGGGATCTCTGGCCCAGCCCAACCGGCACATTTGACCTAAATCAAGCAGGTATCGGTTAGCGGTGACAGCCTCAACCCGCCAAATGGACTGCGGGAGGTCGGAATATGAAAATCCGTTGCCGCACCCTTGCGACCACAGCAAGTATTCTCGCCCTCGGTTGCATCTCCGCGTCGGCTCAGCAGGTCACGGGCACCCCAGGCTCGCCCGCAGCCACGACGACAATTGACGGCAAGCTGCTTCCGCCGCCGCCTCCAGAATTCGGAGGGGTCATCAACGAGAGAGCCTCGGAGTCGAAGGCGTGGTGGGCACCGCGTGTCGTACCGCCGAAGGGCGCGCCCAATGTGTTGCTCATCATGACCGACGACCAAGGTTTCGGAGCGCCGAGCACCTTCGGCGGCGTTGTCCCCACGCCCGCGATGGTTCGTATCGCTGCGCAGGGCCTGCGCTACACCAATTTTCATTCCACCTCGCTGTGCTCACCGACGCGGGCGGCGCTCATCACCGGCCGCAATCATCATTCGGTCGGCTTCGGAGTCGTCGGCGAAATATCGACGGGATTCCCAGGTTACGACTCGATCATTCCGATCGAGAAGGGCACCATCGGCACCACCCTGAAGGCGAACGGGTACGCCACCTCGTGGTTCGGCAAGAACCATAACACGCCCTCATATCAATCGAGCCAGGCGGGGCCATTCAATCAATGGCCCAATGGCATGGGCTTCGAGTATTTCTATGGTTTTGTCGGCGGCGATGCCAGTCAGTGGCAGCCGAATCTGTTCCGCAACACCACAGCGATTTATCCATTCCAGGACAATCCCCGCTGGAACCTGACGACCGCGATGGCCGACGAAGCCATCCAGCACATGAAACAGCTCAAGGAGATCGCGCCCGACAAGCCGTTCTTCGTTTATTACGTGCCCGGCGGCACGCACGCGCCGCATCATCCGACGCCGGACTGGATCAAGAAGATCAGCGACATGCACCTGTTCGACCAAGGCTGGAACAAGCTGCGGGAGACGATCTTCGCCAACCAGAAGCGGTTGGGCATCATGCCCGACCACGCCAGGCTGACGCCATGGCCGAAGGAATTGCCGCAATGGGATTCTACCGGCGAGTTGGAGAAGAAGCTCTTCATCAAGCAGGCAGATGTCTATGGCGCCTACCTTGCCTACACCGACTATGAGATCGGCCGCGTCATTCAAGCCGTCGAAGACCTCGGAGAGCTCAACAACACGTTGATTATCTACATCGGCGGCGACAACGGCGCGAGTGCCGAAGGCATGATCAACGGTACGCCCAACGAGTTCACGACCTTCAATGGCGTCCCGGTGCCGGTGAAGGCTCAGTACCTCTGGTATCCGTTCTGGGGCTCGGACAAGACTTTCCCGCATTTTGCCGCGCCCTGGGCGTGGGCGATGGACACTCCATTCAAGTGGGTCAAGCAGGTGCCGTCGCATTTTGGCGGGACCGCCCAAGGCGTCGCCATGTCCTGGCCCGGCCATATCAACGATGTCGGAGGCATCCGTCGCCAATTCCATCACGTCATCGATATTGCCCCGACCATCCTCGAAGCAACCGGCATTTCGCAACCTGACACGATCGACGGTATCAAACAGAGCCCCATGGAAGGGGTGAGTATGGCGTACACATGGGACAAGGCGAACGCCAATGCCAGGACGACGCACACGACCCAATATTTCGAGATGCTCGGCAATCGCTCCATCTATCACGATGGGTGGGTGGCGGCCACGACGCCGATCACGCTTCCATGGGAGCTAAGCAGCGCGCCCCCGCCAGATGTGATCACGGGCTACAAGTGGGAGCTCTACAACGTCCAGGAAGACCCCACTCAGTTCAATGATCTGGCCGCCAAAATGCCGGAGAAAGGTCAAGGAGCTGCAAGCCGTCTTTGATGTCGAGGCGAAGAAGTACAACGTGCTGCCGCTCGATAACACGACGCTCGCGCGTTGGAATACGCCGCGCCCAAGCCTGACGGCTGGGCAGACGGTATTCACCTATTCGGGCGAACTGACCGGTGTGCCGGCTAGCGCCGCGCCGAGCATCCTCAACAAGTCCTATACCATCACCGCCGAGGTTGAGATTCCCAACGGCGGCGCTGAAGGGATGATCGTCACCGAAGGCGGACGTTTCGGCGGCTACGGGCTACTTCTAAGCAAGGGTGTGGCGGGCCTTCGGCGGGGTAAGCCCGTGTTCCTCTACAACCTGCTCAACCTCAAGCGCACGGTCTGGTCGGGACCGGAGTTGACCGCGGGCAAGCACACCATCGTCTTCGACTTCAAGTCGGATGGGCCGGGATTGGGCAAGGGCGGTACAGGCGTACTTTCAGTGGATGGCAAGGAAGTAGACCGGAAATCCATAGAACACGGTACGCCGATCACGTTCCCCGAGGACGAGACCTTCGACGTCGGCCAGGACACCCGCACCGGGGTCGCGATGCTCGAGTATCGCTACGATCCTCCGTTCAAGTTCACGGGCAAGATCAACAAGCTGACGTTCAAGCTCGGACCTGAGTTGAAGGACCCAGCGCAAGCCAAGGCAGAACTTGGACCTATGCCAGCGCCGGAGCCGGATCCCATTGAAGAGTCGAAGTCTCAAAAGCCACCCGCGAACGTTGGGAAGAAATGAAAGGCGCATTGGCGTTCGCCGCCATCAGCGAAGCTGCAACGGGATTGGCGCTGTTGATCGCGCCGTCGCTGGTTGGCCAGTTGTTGCTGGGCGAGCAGCTTTCCGGTGTCGCAACGCCGGTCGCGCGTGTCGCCGGCATTGCGCTGATTGCCTTGGGGATCGCCTGTTGGCCAGGGTGGCCGCCACTGCCGGGCATGTTGATCTACAACGGAGCCATCACCCTATATTTGGCCTACCTCGGTTTCGCAGGTGGATTGAGCGGCGTCCTTCTGTGGCCGGCAGTCGTCCTTCATCTAATCCTGACCACGCTCTTGATGCGCGGCGGCTCGCAAAGCCGCGACCGCTGAATTTCTCATCGACCCCGCCGTTTCCGGGGAAGCTTCAAAATTCTTCTGGCTCAGTGCCTTGCGTATTGAAGAGTATCCAAAGCTTTAACGTATCCCATCCCGGATCATGTATCCGGCGCCGCGGATCGTGTGCAGCAGCGGCCGCTCAAAACCCTTGTCGATCTTGGAGCGCAGCCGCGAAATGTGCACGTCGATCACGTTGGTCTGCGGATCGAAATGGTAGTCCCAGACGTTCTCCAGCAGCATGGTGCGCGTCACCACCTGGCCGGCATGCTTCATGAGGTATTCGAGCAGGCGGAATTCGCGCGGCTGGAGCGTCAGCTCGTCCTTGCCGCGGGCGACGCGATGGGACAGCCGGTCGAGCTCGAGATCGCCGACGCGGTAGAGCGTGTCCTCGGCCGGACCGCCGCGGCGCCGTGACAGCACTTCGACCCGGGCCAGCAGCTCGGCAAAGGAATAAGGCTTCGGCAGATAGTCGTCGCCGCCGGCGCGCAGACCCTTGATGCGATCGTCGACCTGCCCGAGCGCGGAGAGAATCAGCACCGGCGACGAGTCGCCCTTGTCGCGCAACGCGCCGATCAGGGACAGGCCGTCACGCTTGGGCAGCATGCGGTCGACCACCAGCACGTCGTAATCGCCGCTCTCGGCCATGGCGAGGCCTTCCTCGCCGTCGGCGGCGTGGTCGGCAATGTGTCCGACTTCACGAAACGCCTTCACGAGATAGTCGGCGGATTCGCGGTCGTCTTCGATGATGAGGAGGCGCATCGTGCGTTCGGCGGCGGTCAAGGGGGTCAACCTTCTCTGAACATGGCGCGAGCGGCAATCGCATGCAAGCCAAGCAAACGGGACTTGGGTAGGCAAAAAGGCGGGCGGTGAAGCTGGGGGGACCTCACCGCCCTAGGCCTTCCGACGGAGGGGGGCGTAATTCCACCGGAAGGTAGGCTGGGGGAGCGGGCCTTACGCTGCTCCCCCGAAGGGCGTCGGCGGCGGGGGCGACTGATGCCGGCGACACCCCTCATCTCGTAGACCTCCTGACGGCTTAGCCCTTGGCGATGGGCACGGCGACGAAGCGCGACTGGCCGCCGCTCTTCACGCGCATCAGGACGCTGTTCTTGTTGTCGGTCCGCGCCGTGTTGATGGCGTCGCGGACTTCGCCGGCGGTGCTCACGCTCTTGCCGCCGACTTCGAGAATGACGTCGCCTTCCTTGAAGCCGCGTTCGGCCGCGGCGCTCTTCGGATCGACTTCGGTGACCACGACACCTTCCTTGCCGGCGCCGGCGACGGAGTCGGCGGGCGCGACGGTCATGCCGAGCTTGGGCACGTCGGTGCCACGGCTCGCACCCTTGCCGCTATCCTTGTCGGTGTCGGCCTTGGCCTCGATCGTGTTCGGCAGCTGGCCGAGGGTGAGGTTCACGACCTTGTCCTGGCCCTTGTGCAACACGTTGAGCTTCACGGTCGCGCCGGGCGCCATGCCGCCGATGGTACGGGCAAGCTCGCGGGCATCCTTGACGGATTCGCCGTTGACCGAGGTGATCACGTCGCCGGACTCGATGCCGGCCTTCGCCGCCGGACCGTTCGCCTGCGGCTCCGCCACCAGCGCACCTTCAGCCTTCTTCATGCCGAGGCTGTCGGCGATATCGGACGTCACCGGCTGGATCTGGACGCCGATCCAGCCGCGGCTGACCGAGCCCTTGTCCTTGAGCTGGGCCACCACGCTCTTCACGGTGCTCGCGGGAATCGAGAACGCGATGCCGACGCTGCCGCCGGAGGGCGAGTAGATCGCGGTATTGACGCCCATCACCTCGCCGTTGGTGTCGAAAGCGGGACCACCGGAATTGCCCTTGTTCACGGGCGCATCGATCTGGATGAAATCGTCATAGGGACCGTTGCCGATGTCGCGGCCGCTGGCCGACACGATGCCCGCAGTCACGGTACCGCCGAGGCCGAAGGGATTGCCGACCGCGAGCACCCAGTCGCCGATCCGCGGCTTGCTGTCGGCGAGCTTGGCGAACGGGAAGTTCGAGCTGCCCTCGACCTTGATGAGGGCGAGGTCAGTGCGCTGGTCGGTGCCGATCACCTTGGCGGTATAGGTCTTGCCGTCGTCGGTCGTGACCTCGACCTTGTCGGCGCCGTCGACCACGTGGTTGTTGGTCACGGCAAAACCGTCGGCGGAGATGAAGAAGCCGGAGCCCTGGCCCTGCACGACGCGGCCGCGGCCACCCTTCTGGCCCGGGAAACCATCCGGACCGCCGAAGCGGCGGAAGAACCGCTCCATCGGCGAGCCCGGCTGGAACGGCGAGGAGGAATCGTCGCCATCGTCGTTGCTTGCGGTCTTCTCCTTGATGTTGACCTTCACCGAGATCACCGACGGTTTCACGCGCTCGACGATGTCGGCGAATCCGACCGGACGCTCAACCTTCCGGACCTCGTTGTTGACCTGCGCATGCGCCGGGCTGGAGAACAGCTCGCTCGGCGAGGTCGACGGGCTGAAGCCGTGGACGGCAATCCCGAGGCCAGCGACGACCGAAGCCATCAGCGCGATCCTGCGCGCGGAGAAAACCGACCGGCGGGGCGGCCGGTAGGACGGAAGGTTCGTAAGGTCGGGACGGTCGGTCATGCAGGAATCTCCAAGGCCTTGAATTCTTTCGGTGCCGGATGGCAGCACGTTACGGACATGAAGATGGGGGCTCCCGCCTTACCGTGCGCTGGCGGCGGGGTTAAACTTTTGTAATGAAGGGTCGCGCCGTTGCGGCAGTTTATCGCACGCCGAAAGTCGTGGCCTTACAGGAACTTAATCGAGTTCCCCTGACGAGCGTCGAACACGCCTTTGGCGAGATCAGCTCGCCCTCACGCTGACGATGAATTCGTCGACTTCACGCTTCAGGGTTTTGGCCTGCTGCGACAGATCGACGGCGGAATCGCGCGCTTCGGCCGCCATGCGGCCGGTCTCCGCCGACGTCGAGGTGATCTGGACGATGTGGTTGGAGACGTCCAGCGTTCCATGCGCGGCATCCTGCGCGCTGCGGGTGATGTCCTGCGTGGCGTTGCGCTGCTGGGCGGTGTCGACCTCGATGCCCGACATGATCGACGAGATCTCCGACAGCGTCTTCGAGATGCCGTCGATCGCGCCGCGCGTCTCCGCGGTGATGCCCTGGATGCTGGCGACGTGCGAGGTGATCTCCTCCGTCGCCTTGCTGGTCTGGTGCGCGAGGCTCTTCACTTCGGAGGCAACCACGGCAAAACCCTTGCCGGCGTCCCCTGCCCGCGCCGCCTCGATGGTGGCGTTGAGCGCCAGCAGGTTGGTCTGCGAGGCGATCGCCTGCACGAGCTGCACGACCTCGCCGATCTTGTCGGCGGCATCCGACAGCGTGTGGATGGTGTCGCGGCTCTTCTCGGCCTGCGTCGCCGCGCCTTCGGCACGCTGCGTCGCGTCGGTGACGCGGCGGCTGATCGTGCCGATCGAGTTCGTCATCTCCTCGGCCGAGCCCGCGACGATCTGCACGCTGGCGCTGGCCTGGTTCGCCGCGCTCGCGACTGCATTGGCCTTGGAGCTCGTGTCGTTGGCCGTACGTGACAGCGTTTCGGCATTGCTCTTCAGGTGCGCGGCCGAGGACGCCACGCTGTCGACCACGCTGGCAACGAGATCGTTGAAGCGCTTGATCCGGGCGTCCAGGAATTTCGACCGCTCGGCCTGATGCTGCGCTTCGTGTAATTGCTGCTCGGTGAGGCGCCGCCGCTCCAAGCCGTTGGTCTTGAACACTTCCAGTGCGCCGGCGAGCAGGCCGATCTCGTTGGTACCGCCGAGACCCGGAACAGGCGTCTCGAATTTCTGATCGGCGACCTCACGCATGGCGTGCACAATCGCCGCCAGCGGATTGAGGATGCCGTTGCGCACAGCGAACCAGGTGGTGAGGCAGATCGCGACAGCGACCACCGCGATCACGCCGCAGGCGATCAGGAAATAGGAGAATGCCGCCTGCGCCTGCTGGTAGATCAGCATTGCATGCTCGCGCGCGGGGCCGCTGAGCGCGGCGAAATCCGACGACAGGCTGGTGATCTCGTTGTTGAGGTAGAGCACCGCGACGAAGCCGGTGCCGCCGCCGATGCCCAGCAGGAACAATAATGCAGCGACGACGGCGCCGACCAGGAAGCGGATCGTCAGATTGCTGTTCGTGAACATCGGCTGAGGACTCAAAAATCTGGAATCGAATTTCGCGACAAGCTTCCAGACAAAGGTCAACAGAGCATGAAACACGCGGCCGCAGACGGCCTACGTATCATTACGTAGGCCGGGACGACTTGAAGTCGCTAGGACGACTTCGTCTCGTCCGACATCAAGGCTGCGAGCCGAGCCTCTTCCTCGGGCGTGAGCGGCGGAGCTGGTAGGTCTGCACCGCTTCGCGCGCGCCGGCGGATTTGCAGCCAGAGCGCCAGGCCGCCGCCGATCAGCAGCAGCGGCGCGAGCAGCCACAACAACACGGTCTGCCGCTCGAAGCGCGGCTTGAGCAGCACGAACTCGCCATAGCGCGCGACCAGGAAGTCGAGCACCTGCGAATTGCTGTCGCCGGCAGCGATCCGCTCGCGCACCAGCAGCCGCAGATCGCGCGCCAGCGGCGCGTCGGAATCGTCGATCGACTGGTTCTGGCAGACCATGCAGCGCAGCTCGCGCGATAGGTCGCGGGCGCGCACCTCCTTCGCGGGATCCGACATGATCTCGTCGGGCTGCACGGCGTGGGCGGCGGGCAAAGCCAGCAGCGTGAGCGCAACGATCGTGACCATCATCCGCCGCATCGGATCACTCCGCCGGCTGAAGGCGCTGCTTGGCCCGCGCCGGCTTCGGTGCGCCGACCCGCAGGCGCCGATCGGACAGCGACAGCATGCCGCCAAAGGCCATGAGCACCGGTCCCCACCAGATCAGCAGCACCAGCGGCTTGTGATAGATGCGCACCGCAATGGCGCCATCGGCAGTCGCGTCGCCGAGAGAAACGTAGAGCTGGCTCGCGCCGCGCGTCAGCAATGCGGCCTCGGTGGTCGAGGACCCGCGCGTCGTGAAGTTGCGCTTGGACGGCGTCATGACGCTGATCTTCTCACCGTCGCGGCTGACGTTGAACTCGGCGATCATCTCGCGGAAGTTCGGCCCCTGACGCTGGGACAGGCCGTCGAGCTTGAGATCATAGCCGGCGACGTGTGCAACGTCGTTCTGCTTCATGGTCGCGATATACTCGCTGTTCCAGGTGGTCTCGCAGACGATCCCGATCAGCGCGACGCCGAGGCCCGCATGGGCAAACACAGAACCCCAGGCCGAACGCGGCAGGCCGCGGGCCCGGTGCAGCGTCGTTGCGAACGGCAGGCGGAACAAACCGGTCCGTTCGGACAGATCGGTCACGGCACCGGCGATGACGAAGACTCCAAGCCCAATTGCCAATGGTGCCAGCGCACTGCCACCACGGGTCCAGGCCCAGACGATGGCGATCACAACGAGCGCGGCAACGCCCGCCGCAAGCAGCCGCTGGGTGACGCCGAGCAGATCGCCGCGCTTCCACGCCAGCATCGGCCCGAACGGCACCACGAGCAGCAGCAGCGCGAACAGCGGGACGAAGGTGAGATTGTAGAAGGGCGCGCCGACCGACATCTTGAAGTCGAGCGCTTCCATCGCCAGCGGATAGAGCGTGCCGAACAGCACGACCGCGCAGGCTACGCTGAGCAGCAGATTGTTCAAGACCAGCGCGCCCTCGCGCGAGATCGGCGCGAACAGGCCGCCCTGCTTCAACGAGGTCGCGCGCCCTGCGAACAGCGACAGGCTGCCGCCGATGAACAGGCAGAGGATCAGCAGGATGAACACGCCGCGCGTCGGATCGGTGGCGAAAGCGTGCACGGAGGTGATGACGCCCGAACGCACCAGGAAGGTGCCGAGCAGCGACAGCGAGAAGGTCAGGATCGACAGCAGGATGGTCCAGACCTTCAGCGCGTTGCGCTTCTCCATCACCAGCGCCGAGTGCAGCAGCGCCGTGCCGGCGAGCCACGGCATCAGCGAGGCGTTCTCGACCGGATCCCAGAACCACCAGCCGCCCCAGCCGAGCTCGTAATAGGCCCAGTACGACCCCATCGCGATGCCGAGGGTCAGGAAGATCCAGGCCACCAGCGTCCACGGCCGCACCCAGCGCGCCCAGGCCGCGTCGATCCGCCCCTCCATCAGCGCCGCGATGGCGAAGGAGAACGAGATCGAGAAGCCGACATAGCCGAGATAGAGCATCGGCGGATGCACGGCGAGGCCGATGTCCTGGAGCACCGGATTGAGATCGCGTCCCTCGATCGGCGGATTGGCGATGCGCAGGAACGGATTCGATGTCACCAGGATGAAGAGATAGAAGGCGCTGGCGATCCACGCCTGCACGGCCAGCACATGCGCGCGCAGCGACAGCGGCAGATTGTTGCCGAAGGCGGCGACCATTCCGCCGAACAGCGCCAGGATCGAGACCCACAGCAGCATCGAGCCTTCATGGTTCCCCCACACGCCGGTGATCTTGTAGATCAGCGGCTTCATCGAATGGGAGTTCTCGTAGACGTTGGCGACGGAGAAATCCGAATTCACGTGAAGCATCACGAGCGCGATGAACGACGCACCGACGAACAGCAGCTGCGCCAGCGCGGCGGAGCGCGCCACGTTCATCAGCGCGTCATCGCGCAAGCGCGCACCGATCAGCGGCACGATGGACTGGATCAGCGCCAGGCCAAGGGCTAGCACCAGCGCGTAGTGTCCGGATTCCGCGATCAACGCACTGCTCCCTGCGGGTTGCCCTGCGCGGTCGTCGCCGCGGGCTTGACGCTATCAGAAGCCTTGGCGCCGTAATCGTCCTTCCAATGCCCCTGCTTCTTCAGGGCATCGGCGACTTCCTTGGGCATGTAGGTCTCATCGTGCTTGGCGAGCACGGTGTCGGCCTTGAACACGCCATTGGCGTCGAGCGCGCCTTCGGCGACCACGCCCTGCCCTTCCCGGAACAGGTCGGGCAGGATGCCCTTGTAGGCGACCGGCAGCTTGGCGCCGCCGTCCGCAACCTCGAAGGTCACGGCGAGATTATCGCCGCGCTGGAGCGAGCCGGGCTGCACCAGGCCGCCGAGACGAAACCGCTTGCCGGGCTCGACGTGCTTTTCGGCGACCATCGTCGGCGTCGAGAAGAACACGATGGAGTCGCGCAGAGCGTTGAGCACCAGCGCGGCTGCAAGCGCGAGCACCGCGAGGGAGCCGCCGATGATGGTCATACGTCGCTGCTTGCGCGTCATCGCGTATCCGTTCTCCGCTCGCCTCGTCCCGACATCGTCATCCGTCGAGCCCGAGAGTCTTGAGGCCTTCGTTGAGCTGGCGCAGCCGCGCGGCGTCGTTGGCGACCGCCTGTCGGGCGTCGGTCGAAGCGCCCATTGCCCTGTCACGATCGCCCATCACGAGATAGGCGCGCACCAGGCGCAGCCAACCCTCGACATCATCGCCGTTCTGCTTCAGCCGGGTGGCCAGGCGTTCGACCATGCCGCGCACCATCGCGTTGCGATCGCCCTCGTTCATGTCCTTGGAGGCTGCGATCGTCTCGTCAGACAGCGCCGGCATCGTAGCGCCACCGCCGCCGACCCGCGCCAACGAGGTCTGCACCAGAGGACGCCACGGCGCATCCGCCGGCGCTTTCGCCAGCAGTGCGCGCCAGATGTTGGCGGCATCGTCCTTGCGGCCATCCTGCTCGGCGGCAAGCCCGAGGAAATAGTTCGCCTTGGGATCGTCCGCGTTCAGGCCACGCGCGCGCTCGAATTCGGTCTTGGCCTCGGCGGTCACCACACCGCCGGCAGCAGCCGCGATCGCCTCGCCGAGATCGGCCCGGCGCTCCGAACTCTCGCCATTGTAGGTGAGCGAGTTGCGATAGGCGCGCACCGCATCGTCGAAGCGGCCGAGCCGCACCAGCACCGGCGCGAGCACGTTCCAGCCGCGCCCGTCGGTCGGATTCTTGTCCAGATGCTGCTCGACCTGCACGACGAGATTCTCGAGCGCCATGCCGGACCCGGCCCCGCGCTCCCGCTGCGCCAGGGGAAAGTCCTGAAGCCTGGGCGAGCCGAGCGGCATGTAGACGCCGATCGCAATGAGCGGCAGGCCGGCAAGCGCCAGCACAGCCGCCGCGCGGCGCCATTTGAGGCTCGATGTCGGTTCCGATACCGGCTCGCTCCCGGCCGCGGCAAGCAGCCTGCGGCTGATCTCGACACGTGCGGCCTCGGCTTCCGGCGCGGCGATCAGTCCTGCGGCGAGATCACGCTCGATCTCGGCCAACTGGTCCTTGTAGACCGCGACCTCGCTCCCCTGATTTTGCGCGCGTCCGCTGCGGCCGAGCGGCAGAAGCACGGCGAAAATCGCCGCGACCGTCATCAGCGCGAACACGAACCATAGCGTCATCTGGCAAGCTTCCGGCGGCGCGCGAACCGCGCCCATAGGTGGCTTTACACCACGGCCGGACGATGCGGCAATTGACAATTGTCAATTCGGCGCGACCGCACACAGTCCCGAAACTGTGAAAATCCAACGGCTTAACGGATCTCGAAGTCCGCGCTTTGAGCCGCGTCCTCGCCGTGCCCGTTGAAGGCCCTCAGGAAGTATGTTCCCGGCTCGATTGCTTCAGGCAATTTGATGCGCAACGCCCCGACGGGAACGGGCGATGCAACCCTGGTGACGGTCTCAGGCAGTTGCCGGCCGCTTGCCTTCTCGATCAGCACCACCTTCGCGCCAACCATCAGCCTCTGATACTTGGCGACAATGACGCGGTTTTCAATTTCGATGGAGCTGATAAGGGGTTTCATGCGCCCACAGATAGAAATTCCAAAATCTTGCACGGCGACCGTAGGGCCCGCCACCGGCACCGTCAACCACAAATTGTGATCACAAAAAAATGCGCTTGATCAGCTTGCCCGCGACGATTTGCGCTCGCCCGTGGCCGCGTTCTCCGCGGCGCGGCTCATCAGCGACGCATAATCATCGCCGAACAGCACCTGGCAGAAGCGGATCGCGGCCTGCACCTGCTGCTGCCGATAGGTGCGGACCTTGTGATCGGCCGCACGCAGCGACTGCACCAACTGCTCGGTTGAGCGTTCGACATATTGCTGGAGATCGGAATAGGTGCGCAGCGTCACCTCGTTGATCGCAAGCTCGCTCGCATAGTTGCGGCAGGTCGCGACGAAATCGATCAGCGCCGCGGTTTCCTCGACCTCGGTGCTGTCGATCCGCGCCCCCGGCGGAATGTCCTTCTCGGCGCGCTGGCGCAGGATGCGGCGAACGCGGCCGGGAACGCTGTCGATCTCCGATTGCAGCGCATTGGAGATGTCGGCCCGGATCGAGGTCAGCTGCTTGCCCCAGACGGAATCGTTGCGCAGATCGAGCTCCGTGCGAAGACCGCGCACGCCGTCATGCAGCGCCTTGAGATTGTCGGCGACGTTCTCGAAATGGCCGCGCTTGATGTCCATGCGCAGGATCGCGGCAACGCAGGACAAATCATGCAAAGCGATCGTGACGGCCACGCCGTAGGGCGTCGCCGCGACGCGGATCTCGTCGTCGGACGCGGCAATCTTGATGGCGAGGCGGATGATCTGCCACGGCGCGGTCATCCGCTGCACAACCATCGACAGCGCGAAGGGCAGCATCTGCGGCGTCTGGAGCGCGGGGATGTTGAGCGTGGAAGTCACTGACGCGATTTGGGCTTCGCCGAAGGCACGCAGGAAGCGCGGCAGCTTCTCGTTCAGCGTAGCGATGGCCTCCCGGACCTGAAGCACCGCTCCGATCGAATAGAGGTCCTCGATCACGTTGGGCGGGCCGACGCGGGCGAGCGCGCGCGACTTGTCGCCGCCGCCGGGACCCGTCAGCCCGAAGATGGCATCCGCGGCCACCGCCTGGAGCTTCGCGGCGAGGGCTTCGACCTGCCCTGCACTGTCTGAAGCCGGCATGCGCGCCAGCGCCGCCTCGAATTCGTTGACCTTGTCGGGGGCGCCATCGCGGCCGAGCCATTGCCAGATCGGATGCAATGAGGAGCGGCGGATCTGGCCGACCCTGACAGGGGCGCCCGTCTCGACCAGGAACGGTTCCAGCACCTGGAACAACAGCCGCGACAGATCGTCCGTGCGCGGCGGCGCAGCCTCGTCGACTTCGGTCTTGCGGACGATCTTGCGCAGCTGCTCGAGCACGAGCGTCGCCACCGCCGTGTCCTGGCCGCGCTCGAGCGCGCGCTCGAACTCCCGCATCAGCAGCGCCTGCGACTGCGGCGGGAGCTGCGCGAGATATTCCCTCAGCCGCTCGATCGATGTCTGGCTCATGCGCCCGGGTGATGCACGATAAAATGGCAGACGTGGGATGCGTCCTGCGCGATCATAGATGGGGCCCACTTAAGAAGCCGTTTAGGAAGTCGCTCCGAAATAGCTCCGGTTTGGTCCGGATCGGTGCCGGACCGGTCAAATAGTCGAGCCGGAACAAAGGATTATATTCCGGGGAGGACCAGCTCCGCCCGCAGGCCACCAGTCGGGGCGCCCGCGAGCGAGAGGCTGCCGCCATAGAGCGCGGCGAGGTCGGTCACGATGGACAGGCCGAGTCCCGAGCCGGGCTTGGACTCGTCGAGCCGCTGGCCGCGCCGGGAGACCTGGGCGCGCTCGGCCTCCGACAGTCCGCGGCCATCGTCGTCGACGATGATCCGCAGGCGCGGGCCGGCGCCCGTCTGGTGCGGCGCTTCCACCAGAACCTCGATGAAGACCTGCGAGGCCGCCCATTTGCAGGCATTGTCGACGAGATTGCCGACCATCTCCTCCAGATCTTGCCGCTCGCCGCGAAACTTTGCGGACGGATCGGCCTTCGCCTCGACCAGTATCCCGCGATCGCGATGGATCTTCTCCATGGTCCGCCGCAGCGCCTCGATGACGGGTGCGACCTCCGTCACGGTCGCGACCACCGAGACGCGCGCCGCGATGCGCGCGCGCTCCAGATGATGGGCGAGCTGGTCGCGCATCACGTCCGCCTGCTCCATCACCTTGGCTGCGAACGGCTCGGTGGCGTGCGTGCCGGCCTCATTCACGATCACCGAGAGCGGCGTCTTGATCGCATGGGCGAGATTGCCGACATGGGTGCGCGCGCGCTCGACGATCTCGCGATTGGCATCGATCAGCGCGTTGGTCTCGCGCGCCAACGGCGCGATCTCGACCGGGAATTCACCTTCGAGCCGCTCCGCCCGCCCCGAGCGGATGTCGGCGATAGATTCCGAGATGCGCTTGAGCGGCGCGAGACCGAACCTCACCTGGAACACCGTGGTCAGCAGCAGCACGATGCCGAGCGCGGTGAAGGTGCCGCCGAGATAGTAGTCGAAGCTCCGCGTCTCGTCGAAAATCTCGGTGTCGTCGCCGGCGACGCTGACCAGATATTTGCCGTCCGCGCCGAGATCGACCGGCCGCTCCACCATGCGGAGATTCTGTCCCTCGGGCCCGTCGACATAGGCGAGGCGGATGCCGGCAGCGGTGAGCTCGGTGCCCTGCTCCTCCAGCTTCGGCAGCTTCTTGTCCCAGAGCGAGCGCGAGGAGCGCACCTCCGGCTTTTCGGTGTCGGTCCGCGTGATCTGCCAGTACCAGCCCGACAGCGGCAGCTCGAACAGGGGCTCGCCGAGCGACTGGAATTGACGGTCCGGCGGCTCGTCGGGCGTCGCGACCTCCGCGATGAGGGTGCGCAGATAGAGATTGAGCCGGCGGTCGAAGGCGCGCTCGGTGGCGCTCTTGTAGACCGACGACAGCACCACCCCGGTGATGGCCAGGATCACCACGAGCCACGCCGTCGCCGACAGGAACAGGCGGTTGGCAAGCGAGCTAGCGGCCATCGGAAGGATCCCGGCAGGCGCAGGGGGGCGGGGCGTCGGACGTCATGACCGGACCAAGGCCCCTGTTCGGCCGGCCGTCAAGTCCTGACGCCTCAAGCGCCGGGAGCAGGCGGCGGGGTCAGGAGATAGCCGAGGCCGCGGACGGTCTGGATGATGTCGACGTCGAGCTTCTTGCGGATGCGGCCGACGAAGACCTCGATGGTGTTGGAGTCGCGGTCGAAGTCCTGGTCGTAGAGGTGCTCGACCAGCTCGGTTCGGGACACGACGCGCCCCGAATGGTGCATCAGGTAGGCCAGAAGCCGATATTCGTGCGAGGTCATCTTGACCGGATTGCCGGAGACGCTGACCCGTCCGGTCCTGGTGTCGAGCGTGACGGGGCCGCAACTCAATTCGCTCTGGGCATGGCCGGTGGAGCGGCGCAGCAGCGCGCGGATGCGGGCCAGCACCTCCTCCAGATGGAACGGCTTCGGCACGTAATCGTCGGCGCCGGCATCGAACCCCTGGACCTTGTCGCTCCAGCGGTCGCGCGCGGTGAGGATCAGGACCGGCATGGTGCGGCCGTTGCGGCGCCAGGCTTCCAGCACCGAGATGCCGTCCTTCTTCGGCAGGCCGATGTCGAGCACAACGGCATCGTAGGGCTCATTATCGCCGAGATAATGCCCCTCCTCGCCGTCGAAGGCACGGTCGACGACGTAGCCGGCGTCGGTCAGCGCCTTGGTGAGCTGCCGATTGAGATCGGGGTCGTCCTCAACAACAAGCAGGCGCACGCTTCTCTCCAGAAATAGACTGCACAATCGATCGCCAGAGATGAGCAATTCCGGCGTGAACTGAATATGAACACGGGGAACCGGCCGCGTTACTTTTTGGTCATATAGAGCTTCTCAAGCGCCGACGCGACTGCGCCCGCCAGGCAGCCACCGGACGAGCCGGCGGGCGTGGCGGGCGCAATGTGCCGCGTTACGCGACGAGTCGGAAGGTCCGAACCGTCCCGTCGATCGGCCGTCAGGTCCGGAAGAACACGAACCAGATGACGGCAAGGATCAGGACCGCGAGCCCCGTCGAGATGGTAAGCAGAGCCGCCACTGACGGCCCGGGCTCGCCCTGACGCGCCTCGGTGGCGGTTTCGACGATCTGATCGTGCTCTCGCGCGGTTGCCATATTGCCCTCAATCTCTGGATGTCGGCTGCGGTGGTCGCGCCCCCCCTCGCGGCCTGATGTCTTGAGCCAACGCGTGATTGGATATGATGTTCCGGCTTTTGCCGCTGCATCGGGCTGCAACCCCGCGCCGGGCGGCCGGTTAACGCAGTTGCAAGATTCCGCAATCCGCCTTGCTATGATTCGTTGTTCCCCGATGGTATCCTCGTCCTCTGTCCCCGTTGCGTTTGGAGTAGCCCATGGCCCCCCGCGCCAATTGGAAGGGTTTTCTGCGTCTGTCGCTCGTGACCTGCCCGGTCGCGCTGTATCCGGCCACTTCGGATACCGAGAAGGTCTCGTTCAACCAGATCAACCGCAAGACCGGCCACCGGATCAAGTACCTCAAGGTCGACGCCGAGACCGGCGACGAGGTGACCTCCGAGGACATCGTCAAGGGCTACAAGGTCGACACCGACACCTATATCGAGGTCACCAAGGACGAGCTCGACGACATCGCGCTGGACTCGACGCACACGATCGAGATCGACGAGTTCGTGCCGAAGACCGATATCGACAGCCGCTATTTGATCCGCCCCTATTATCTCGTGCCTGACGGCAAGGTCGGCCACGACGCCTTCGCGGTGATCCGCGAGACCATCCGCAGCATGGACAAGGTCGCGATCGGCCGCGTCGTGCTGACCAACCGCGAGCACATCATCGCGCTGGAGCCGCTCGAGAGCGGCCTGATGGGCACGCTGCTGCGCTATCCCTACGAGGTCCGCAGCGAGAAGGAATATTTCGACGACATTCAGGACGTAAAGCTGACCAGGGACATGCTCGACCTTGCCAAGCACATCGTCGAGAAGAAGTCCGGCGCGTTCGAGCCCGAGCTGTTCGAGGACCATTACGAGACGGCGCTGATCGACCTCATCAACAAGAAGCGCAGCGGTGCACCGATCGCGGCGAAGGCCGCGCCGAAGACCGGCGGCAACGTCATCAACCTGATGGACGCGCTGAAGAAGAGCATCGCCAGCGAGAAGGACATGGCGCCCGCGGCCAAGGCCGCCAAGGAGCCCGTCAGGGAGACCGTCAAGGGCAAGAAGCCGAAGAAGCGCGTCGAGGGCCAGCGCGAGATGCTGCTGCCGATCACCGGCAAGGGTGGCAAGACTGCAGCAGCCAAGGAAGCGCCCCCGAAGAAGGCCGACAAGCCGGCGCGGGCGAAGAAGGCCGGTTAGACGCAATCCGCGTCTGCAATCGCGCCGTGATGTCTCCCCTCGCCGATCGGCCGGCCTGACATGCCCTGGTCGACGGCGTTCGACGATCCCGTTCGCGCAAGTCACAAGCGCAAGCTGCTGACACTGCAAGACGCGGCGGACTACATCATGCAGCTGCCTGAGGACGCACAGCACGAGGTGCACTGGCAGACCGCCATCGAGACGTTGATCAACGCAGCCGAGACAGGCGGCGGCTGGGTGATGTTCGCCCGCATCGCGATGTTGCGGGCGCTGAATGCGGACGGCCGCAACCGATGAGCGCCTTGGTTGTCGTCCTTTGTTGTCATCCCTGGCAGGCATCCGTGCCGACCGTGACGAACAGGCTCAACAAACCGTTAATCGGCGCCCTCGTGTCCAGCACGACAGGGTATTCCTACGGGCGACAAAATTAACCGTTGGTTCCCCTTATGCGCAGCATGGTTCCGGCTCCGATCGAGCCAAGGTTCGCGTGCCCCCGTGCAGCAGGACGTCAGAAAGAACTACATCAGCATCGTGAACGACGCGCCTGATCACGAGCAGGCGGCGAGCACCGCGCCGCGGCCGCAGCCGGGCACGATGAAGGACTTCGTCGGCCGTCTCGCGACCGTGCTGAAGCGCCGCCTCCCCGCCGCACCGGGCCCGACCATCACGCCCTGACAGACACCGCGGCTTCCGCGCGTCCTTGCGGAGGGCGGTCGATTTGAATCCATTTGGATGGATCGATGGAACCTTAATTTAATGGATGCCATCGTATGTGACGGAGGCGCGGCCGCCCGGGCTTCATTCTTCCGTCGCGCAGAAAAATCTATTCGATCTATTTACCAGTCCGAAAACGACGCTGCCACACATTGGATCGGATGAAGAGGAGTTGGCAATGACTTTGCTTAGGTCTTTCCTTGCCGATGAGACTGGCGCAACCGCCATCGAATACGGCCTGATTGCCGCCGGCATTGCACTGGCGATCGTGACCGTCGTGAACAACACGGGCAGCCAGCTCCTCAACAACAAGTTCAACTCGATCAGCTCGTCGCTGAAGTAACGGCCGCCTCGTAACGGCCGCCCTGGCCTGAGGCGACGTCCCTGCACGCGCCGGCTCGGGCGCGGCCGTCGGCGCATGCTCCCTCCGCGATCTCGTCATTGCGAGCGCAGCGAAGCAATCCAGAGTCCTCCCGCGGAGGAATTCTGGATTACCTCGCTGCGCTCGCAATGACGGTGGGTGGCCCGTAAAGCACTCAAAATCGTGTCCCGGACGCTACGCAACGTCCTTCTAGCAACCACATCCTCGCGCTCCCGCGCTTTGACGGCCTTTTGAGTCCTGATAGTCTTCGGCCCGGCGTGGTTCGACGGGCCATGCTCAATCATTGGACCAGAGCTGTTTGAAGGATGCGGATGAGAAGCGCGACGGTCTTGGCTCTCAGCCTCATGTTTGTCGGCGCATGGTCGCACGACAGCGCGAGAGGACAGACTTCGGTCGCGCCTCCGGTTTCGCTTGCCCCGCCCAATGCATCGCCACCGCGCGCGAGCGCCAAAACTTCCAGAATTCCGCCGGCGACATCCGGCAGGGAGGCTTCGCCCCCTGTGATCGGCGGGCCTCCGCCGATGCCTAATCCGGCCGCCGACTACGATGGCTTCAGCGTAGGCACCGTCGACGACAACGACGCCTCAAGCCAGGTGACGCCGCCTGTGAGGTCACGCGCAGCAAAGGGCGCCAAGTCCAATTCCACGTCCAATCCCGATACAAATGGCCTCGGCGGCCAGTCATCGATCGATCAGGAAGATGAGGCGTTGAAACGAAAGCTGACGATCTGCAAAAACTGCAAGTAGGACGTTTGTAGCCCGGATTGCGCTTCCGCCCTCGCTCTTCGAGCTACGGCGGACAAGTCGCTCCGTCCGGGCTACGGCAGCTCGCTGCATGGCTGACCTACCGCGACCGTCGCCCACCCGTGCTTTACCCTTCTGTAAATTCCTGATCCTCTCTCCCCAATCGGCCGGAGCAACCGGCCAAGCCTGAGGAGAGAGACGCCATGAAGCTCGGCACCGCCATTGCGGAAATCATGAAGCGCGAGGGGATCGAAATCCTCTGCGGCTATCCGGTCAACCATCTGATCGAGCACGCGGCCAAGGCCGAGATCCGGCCCGTGATGGTGCGGCAGGAACGCGTCGGGGTGCATATGGCGGACGCGATCTCGCGGGTGACGTCGGGGCGTTCGATCGGCGCCTTCTGCATGCAGCACGGGCCGGGCGCCGAGAACGCAATGGGCGGCGTTGCGCAATGCTATGGCGAATCCGTGCCCGTGCTGGTGCTGCCGATGGGCTATCAGCGCCGGCTCGCGCATATCGAGCCGAACTTCAATTCCAGCGAGGCGATGAAGCCGTTTTCGAAATCGTCCGAGCCGATCATTTTAGCGTCCGAGGTCACCAACATTTTTCGCCGTGCCTTCACCAAGCTCAAGAACGGCCGCGGTGGGCCCGTCATTGTCGAGATCCCCGCCGACATGTGGAACGAGGAGGTGCCGGAGCCGCTGAACTACACGCCGGTGCTGCGCACGCGCTACGGCGCCGATCCCGTTCATGTGAAGGAGGCGGCAGCCCTGCTCGTCAACGCGAAGCGCCCCGTGATCTATGCCGGCCAGGGCGTGCACTACGCGCAGGCCTGGCCGCAACTGAAGCGGCTCGCCGAGCGGCTCGCCATTCCCGTCACCACCAGCCTAGGGGGCAAATCATCGTTCCCGGAAACGCATCCTCTGTCGCTCGGCTCGGGCGGCCTCGCGGTGCCGCGCGCGGTCCCGAAATTCCTCGCTGAGGCCGACGTGATCTTCGGCATCGGCTGCTCGTTCACGGAAACCAGTTTCGGCATCGCGATGCCCAAGGGCAAGACCATCATCCACTCCACGCTCGATCCGAACCATCTCAACAAGGATGTGGAAGCCAAGGTCGGCCTCGTCGGCGATGCCGGCCTCGTGCTCGATGCGCTGCTGGAGGAGACCGGCAAGACCGTCACGAAGGATCGCGATGCATCAGCGATCGCTGCCGAGATCGCCGCTTCGCACAAGGAGTGGCTGGCGAAATGGATGCCAAAACTCACCAGCAATGACGCGCCGCTCAGCCCCTATCGCGTGCTCTGGGACCTCCAGCACACCGTCGACATCAAGAACACCATCATCACCCATGATGCCGGCAGTCCGCGCGACCAGCTCTCGCCGTTCTGGAAGGCGGTCGAGCCCCTCACCTATCTCGGCTGGGGCAAGACGACGCAGCTCGGCTACGGCCTTGGGCTCGCGATGGGCGCAAAACTCGCAAAGCCCGACAAGCTCTGCATCAATGTCTGGGGCGACGCCGCCATCGGGTTCACCGGTATGGATTTCGAGACCGCGGTGCGCGAGCGCATCCCGATCATGTCGATCCTGCTCAACAATTTCTCGATGGCGATCGAGTTGAAGGTGATGCCGATCTCGACCGAGAAATATCGCTCGACCGACATTTCCGGCGACTATGCCGCGATGGCGCGCGCCTTTGGCGGTCATGGCGAGCGGGTGACGAGGCCGGAGGACATCATCCCCGCGATCAAGCGCGGCATCCAGAAGACGAAGGAAGGCGTGCCGGTGCTGCTGGAGTTCATCACCAGCAAGGAGACCGAGGTGTCGCGGCCAGGGACTTGAGGCGGCCACAAGGCTGTGGGCGCTGGCTCCGGCCGCAGGAGATGTGATAATCGGGCTTGGTACCGCGTACGTCGCGGCGCTTAGCCGGATTATCAATGACCGCGCCTCCCCAGGACAAGGCCGCCGAGCTCGAACGGCAATTGCGATCCCAAGCGGCCGAGAATGCCCGCCTGCAGGCCGAGCTTGCCATTGCGCGCGACCGCCAGAACGCCAGCATGGAGATCCTGCGCACCATCGCCAACTCCTCGGGCGATGCTGAGGGCTCGCTGCAACAGATCGCGGAAGCGACCATGCATCTGTTCGGCGCGCCGAGCGCCACCATTCACATTGCGGAAGGCGACGGGTGGTCCAGGGTGATCCGTGTCGGTGACAGCTCCATGCGCGTCGGCGCCGGCGTGCCGCTCGCCCAGCTCAAGATCGGCGGCCGCAACATGCCCGGCACCATCGTGGCCGAGAACCGGCAGGTTCATGTCCCCGATCTCGACAATGTCGATCCGGCCATCGCCGACTGGCCCGGCATGCCTCACGCTCGCGCCGCCGGCACGCGTTCGATGTCCGGCTCGCCGCTGCGGCTTGAAGGGAAGGCGATCGGCGCGCTGATCGTCTACCGCGACCGCCTCGCGCCCTTCACCGATGACGAGATGGCGCTGCAACAGAGCTTTGCCGACCAGGCCGCGATCGCGATCGAGAACGCGCGCCTGTTCAACGAGACGCGGGAATCACTGGAACGGCAGACCGCGACCGCCGACATTCTGAAAGTGCTGGCGAGTTCGCCCTCCGACGTGCAGCCGGTGTTCGACGCCGTCGCCGCCAACGCCAACCGGCTGATCGGCGGCTTCTCCACCGCCGTGCTGCGCTATGTCGACGGCGCCGCGCACCTCGTGGCATTCACGCCGGGCGATCCAGCCGGCGACCGCGTGCTCCAGGCCTCGTTTCCGGTGCCGTTCGCGCAGTTCCCGGCGTACCAGCTCACGGCCCATGGTGAATCGGCGCAGCTGCCGGATACCGAGCTCGAGCCGGCGGCACGCGACATCGCGCGCGCCCGCGGCTTTCGCAGCATGCTGTTCACGCCGCTGATGAGCGAGGGCGAGGCCAAAGGCGTCATCATCGCCACGCGGCGGACGACCGGCACATTCGCCGAGCATCATGTGCGGCTGCTGCAGACCTTCGCCGACCAGGCGGTGATCGCGGTCAAGAATGTCAGCCTGTTCAACGCCACCAGGGAAGCGCTGGAACGGCAGACCGCGACCGCCGACATCCTCAAGGTGATCGCGGCCTCGCCGGCCGACGTCACGCCGGTGTTCCAGGCCATCTCCGACAGTGCCAAGGCGCTGGTCGGCGGACATTCCTCCACCGTCACCCGCGTCTTCAACGGCATGCTGCATCTGGCCGCCTTCACCACCGACAACGAGGCCGGCAACGCGGAGCTGCGTAGCTCGTTCCCGGCGCCGCTTGCGGCATCGGGCATTCACAGCCGGGTGGCGACGAGTGGTGAATACGCCTTCCGCAGCGACATGCAGAACGAGCCCGACCTCACGGAGGCGATGCGGGAGCTGGCGCGGACGCGAGGCTATCGCAGCATCCTCGTGATTCCGATGCTGCGCGACGGCATTGCGATCGGAACCATCGGCGTGACGCGCCGCGAGGCCGGGCCTTTCCCGGACAAGGCGATCAGCCTGCTCAAGACCTTTGCCGACCAGGCCGTGATCGCGGTCGAGAACACCCGCCTGTTCAACGAGGTGCAGGACCGCACGCGGGAGCTCGCCAGATCGCTCGACGATTTGCGCGCGGCGCAAGACCGCCTGGTCCAGACCGAAAAGCTGGCCTCGCTCGGCCAGCTCACCGCCGGAATTGCGCACGAGATCAAGAACCCGCTCAACTTCGTCAACAATTTTGCATCGCTCTCGGCCGAGCTGACCGACGAGCTGAACGAGGTGCTTGCGCCCGTCCCGCTCGCCGACGATCTGCGCGCGGAGGTCGACGAGCTGACGGGGCTGCTGAGAGACAATCTTGGAAAGATCGTGCAGCACGGAAGGCGGGCCGATTCCATCGTCAAGAACATGCTGCTGCATTCGCGCGAGGGCGGCGGCGAGCACCGGCTGAGCGACATCAACGCCCTGGTCGAGGAGAGCCTCAACCTCGCCTATCACGGCGCGCGTGCCGAGAAGCCGCTCTTCGACGTGACGATGAAGAGCGAGCTCGACCCGGCGGCAGGTTCGGCGGAGGTGTTTCCGCAGGAGATTTCCCGGGTGCTTTTGAACCTGATCTCGAACGGGTTCTATGCGGTGACCAGGCGCCAGATGGGCAGCGGCGCCGCCGGTTACGAGCCGGTGGTGATCGCCGCGACCCGCGACCGCGGCGACAGCATCGAGATCCGCATCCGCGACAACGGCACCGGCATTCCGGAAGACGTGAAGGCGAAGATGTTTAATCCGTTCTTCACCACCAAGCCGGCCGGCGAAGGTACCGGTCTCGGGCTGTCGATGAGCCACGACATCATCGTGAAGCAGCACGGCGGCACGATCGACGTCACGACAGAGCCCGGCGCGTTCACGGAGTTCACGATCCTGTTGCCGCGAAAGAGCAGCTTTCCGGACACGACCGGAGGATAGCGTGGCTCGGGAGGTGCTTTCATGAATCCAGCTCGGTTCATTCGGCGACAATTGCTGTCGCTGTCCGGCGTCGGCCTCATGCTGGGTGCGCTGTTCTTCGCTGCCGCGCTGACGCCGACGCTGATCCCGCGCAGCTATCTCACGCAAGGTGCCCTCGCCGGCGGCTGCTTTGCGATCGGCTATTTCACCGGAATCCTGTGGCGCCGGCTGTGGCACTATCTCGAACTGCCCGAACCTTCGGCGCGCGCAAGATCAATTGCGAATGCACTGGCCGCAGCCGTCTGCTTGCTCGTCGTCATCGTCTTCCTTTGGCGCACGGCCGAATGGCAGAACTCGATCCGCGCCGTGATGAAGATGGCGCCGTTGGAGACCGCCCATCCGCTCAAGGTCTGCGTCATCGCCCTGATCACGTTCGTCTTGCTGCTGGCGCTGGGGCGGCTGTTCGCGCTTGTCGCCCGCTTTCTCGCCGCGCGCACACGACGCCTCGTTCCGCGGAAGGTCGCGAACGTGATCGGCGTGCTCGTCGCAGCCCTGCTGTTCTGGTCGATCGCCAGCAATGTCCTGATCCGCACGGCGTTCAACGCACTCGATTCCTCCTTCCGCGAACTCGATGTTCTGTTCGAGCCCGAGCGGCCGCAGCCGACCGATCCCGGTCGGACGGGAAGCCCGGCATCGCTGGTGAAGTGGACCGAGCTCGGGCGCATGGGGCGCCGGTTCATTGCCTCAGGCCCGGCCGCAGCCGAGATCAGCGCCGTCACGGAAAGGCCTGCGCAGAATCCCGTGCGCGTCTATGTCGGGCTCGGGAGCCGCAACACCGCGCAAGCGCGCGCCAGGCTTGCGCTCGAGGAGCTCAAGCGCCAACACGGCTTCGACCGCAAAATCCTGATCGTCATCACGCCGACCGGCACGGGCTGGATCGATCCGGCCGCGATGGATACGGTCGAATATCTCCACCATGGCGATGTCGCGAGCGTCGCGATGCAGTATTCCTATCTCAACAGTCCGCTGTCGCTGCTGTTTCAGCCCGAATACGGCGCGGAAGCGTCGCGCGCACTGTTCGCGGAAATCTACGGCTACTGGACGACGCTGCCGAAGGACAAGCGGCCGAAGCTGTATCTGCATGGACTGAGCCTCGGCGCCATGAACTCGGAGAAATCCGCGGAGCTGTTCGAGACGATCGGGGATCCCATTGGCGGCGCGCTGTGGAGCGGGGCGCCATTCGAGAGCCGCATCTGGCGATCGGTCACCGCGAACCGCAATCCAGGATCGCCGGCCTGGCTCCCGGAATTCCGCGACGGCCGCCTCGTCCGCTTCATGAACCAGAACGGGCCGACGGTGCCGCCGGATAGGCCCTGGGGGCCGATGCGCGTCGTTTATCTGCAATATGCCAGCGACGCGATCACGTTCTTCGCCTACCGCGACGCCTATCGGGCGCCGGACTGGATGAATGCGCCGCGCGGGCCGGACGTATCACCGGAGCTGCGTTGGTATCCCATCGTGACGATGCTGCAGCTCGCCCTCGACATGGCGGTCGCGACCGCGACGCCGATGGGCTTTGGCCATGTCTACGCGCCCGAGCATTACGTCGATGCCTGGGTCGCGGTGACAGATGTCAATGATTGGTCCGCCGAAGCACTCGCGCGTCTCAAGGAACAGCTTGCGGCGAAGGCGCGAAAGACGAGCGCAGGTGATGCCGACGACGATCCCGATCGCGGCGGCTAACCCCTACTCCGCCATCTCCACCTGCTGCGTGACGGAGGGGCCGGCGAGTGGCCGCTCCTCCATCATGATCAGGCAGAGCGAGGCGGTGGTCATCAGCGCGGTGGCGGCACCGAAGACGTAGCGGAACGCGTGCCTCATATCCTCGGCGGGAATCGCGGGGATGTTGCCCACGGCATGATGCTCACCGGCCAGCGGAACGTCGGCGCCGAGCGCGATCAGCAGGATCGCCGCGAACGCCGCGACCGTGAACGAGGACATCAGCGAGCGGAAGAAGTTCATCGCGCCGGTGATGGTGCCGACTTGCGGGCGCGCGACCGAATTCTGCAGCGAGACCACGCAGACCGGGAAGGTCGTGCCGAGGCCGAGCGCAAACGCGGCCATCAGCATCAGCAAGCCCCACAGCGGCAAGGTGGTGACCGTGAGGGCGAGGCCGCACAGCGCGGCCCAGGACGTGCCGATGATGGCAACGCGCTTGTAGTGCTTTGCGCGCGCCATGGTACGGCCGGCAATCGCCGCACCGCAGGTCGAGACTGCCGCGAGCGGAATCAGCGCAAGGCCCGCCTCGCTGGCACTGAGATGGTAGACCGACTCGTAATAGAGCGGCAGCTGCACGGTGAGGCCCGTGATCGCACCGAGCCCGCAGCCACCGGCTGTCATGGCGAAAGGCGCCACCGAACCCGTCAATAGCTTCAACGGCAGGAACGGCTCGTCGGCCCGCCGCGCGTGCCACACGAAGGTGACCGCGAGCGCGACGGCGCCGCCCACCATCGCAAGCACGGTCGGCGAGAGCCACGGATAGCGCGTGCCGCCCCAGGTCAGCACCAGCATGAAGACGACCGCAGAGGCCATCAGCAGCACGCCGCCGAGCCAGTCGACCTTGCGCTTGCGGTGGAACACCGGGATCTTCTTCATCTTCGGCAGCAGCATCGCGATGGCGGCGGCCGCGAGCGGCAGATTGATCCAGAAGATCATCGACCAGTGCAGATGCTCGGCGAACACGCCGCCGATGACCGGGCCCAAAATGCCGCCGACCATCCAGACGCTGGAGAAATAGGCCTGGTACTGGCCGCGCTCGCGCGGGGAGACGATGTCGGAGATCACGGTCTGCACGACAGGCATGATGCCGCCGCCGCCGAGGCCCTGAAGGCCGCGCGCCAGAATCAGCATCGGCATGTTCGGCGCGATCGCGCACAGCACGGAGCCGGCGACGAACAGGCTGAGCGAAATGATGATCATCACGCGGCGGCCGTAGATATCGCTCAGCGTCCCGAACACCGGTGCGACCGCGGTCGAGGCGAGCAGATAGGCGGTGATGACCCAGGAGAGATTGGAGACGTCGTGAAACTGGCGCCCGATGGTCGGCAGCGCGGTCGCGACGATGGTCTGGTCAAGCGCAGCCAGGAACATCGTCAGCATCAGGCTGATCACGATGGTCCGGACCTCGTCCTGCGACAACGGCGCCGGCGGCGCGAGCGAAGGCGCGTCGTCGACGCTCAAGACCTCGCTGGGAAGGCGGGACAGCTCTTCGGCAATGTCGTCAGGCAACGCCTGAATGTCGGCAGAACTGCTCTGCCGGTCGAACTTGTTCATCTCGATCGGAAGCCGTGAAGCGGCGCAAACGCCGCGAAGGATTCGTTCTATGCAGGCAATGTAGAGAGGAAAGTTCTTCTCAGGCAGGCACCGCGGCGCATGGGTGCATCCCGCCGCGGGGTCATCGCGATGACGTGATTCGACGTCGCAGGCGGGTCAGTCCTTCGGACGTCGCTTCAGGCGTGCCCGTTTCGGCAGCTGCGCCGGCCATTGCACGATGTGGTCCTCGAGCTCCTCGTCCGGGATCTCCTCCTCGCTGCCCTCGACCCGGCCGCGGACGGAGACGCCGGCTTCATGAACGGTGTTGGGATCGCCCGAGACCAGCGGATGCCACCAATAGAGGTCGCGCCCTTCCGCGACCAGCTTGTAGCCGCAGCTCGGCGGCAGCCAGTTCAGGGTGCGGACATTGGCCGGGGTCAGGCGGACGCAGTCGGGAACCTTGGCGGAGCGATTCGGATAGTCTTTGCAGCCGCAGGTCCCGGCATCGAGCAGCTTGCAGCCGACATGGGTGAAATAGATGTCGCCGGTATCCTCGTCCTCGAGCTTGTTCAGGCAGCAGCGGCCGCAGCCGTCGCACAGGCTCTCCCATTCGGCCGTCGACAGCTCTTCCAACGTCTTGGTTTTCCAGAAGAATCCTTCCTGGCCTGAAGGTCGTTTGGGAGCTGCGGTCATGCGCCTCAACAAGGGTTCGAAAGAGCTACGGCTCGTTCATCTACGGCGTGCGGCCGGGACGCTGCAAGCAACGCCCAATTGAGGCCCGTAATGAACCGGGGTCAATTAGGCCTGTTGTTCAAAATCGCGAGCCTGACCATTGGTTTATGGGCCCTGCTCGGCTAGAAGGAACAGCAAGTCCCCTCGGACGCGAACCGGCGCCTTGGGTTTGCCGTAACATTCCCTCAAGACGTCTCGGTGCCGCCCGGCCGGGTGCCTGAACGCTGTCGAACCGAGCCTCAAGGGTTCTAGGTGGTCCAGAACACACCATCCAACTGGAAGAGCCGCATCCGGAATTTCTTTCTGGATCTCGACGCGCGCATCGATTCCTCGCTGTTCTCCTCCGCCAAGGGCATCCGCGAGCTCTACGAGCGCTACTCGACCTTCATGGACCGCTTCTATGTCGGGCGGTGGAAGCGCTGGGTTTTCATCGAGCCGCTGTCGGAGGCCGCGACGCTGGGCCTCGGCGGCCTGGTCGTGATGCTCACCCTCGCCATCCCCGCCTTCCGCGAGACCGCGGACGAGGACTGGCTGAAGAAGTCCGACCTGGCGGTGTCGTTCCTCGACCGCTACGGCAACCCGATCGGCAGCCGCGGCATCAAGCACAACGACTCGATCCCGCTGGAAGACTTTCCGGACGTGCTGATCAAGGCGACGCTCGCCACCGAAGACCGCCGCTTCTACGAGCATTTCGGCATCGACATCGCCGGCACCGCGCGCGCGCTCGTCACCAACGCCCAGGCCGGCGGCGTCCGCCAGGGCGGCTCCTCGATCACCCAGCAGCTCGCCAAGAACCTGTTCTTGAGCAACGAGCGCACCATCGAGCGCAAGGTCAACGAGGCCTTCCTGGCGGTCTGGCTGGAATGGCGCCTGACCAAGAACGAGATCCTCAAGCTCTATCTCGACCGCGCCTATATGGGCGGCGGCACTTTTGGCGTCGACGGCGCAGCCCACTTCTACTTCAACAAATCCGCGCGCGACGTGACGCTGGCCGAAGCCGCGATGCTCGCCGGCCTGTTCAAGGCGCCGACCAAATACGCGCCCCACATCAACCTGCCCGCGGCGCGTGCCCGCGCCAACGTCGTGCTCGACAACCTCGTCGACGCCGGCTTCATGACCGAGGGCCAGGTGTTCGGCGCCCGCCGCAACCCGGCCTTCGCGGTCGATCGCCGCGACGAGGCCTCGCCGAACTACTATCTCGACTACGCCTTCGACGAGATGCGCAAGCTGGTCGACACCTTCCCGAAATCCTACACCGAGCGCGTCTTCGTGGTGCGCCTCGCGATCGACACCAACGTGCAGAAGGCCGCGGAAGACGCCATCGAGAACCAGCTGCGCCAGTTCGGCCGCGATTATCACGCGACGCAGGCCGCGACCGTCGTCTCCGATCTCGACGGCGGCATCCGCGCCATGGTCGGCGGCCGCGACTATGGTGCCAGCCAGTTCAACCGCGCCACCGACGCCTACCGCCAGCCCGGCTCGTCGTTCAAGCCTTACGTCTACACCACCGCGCTCCTCAACGGCTTCACGCCAAACTCGATCGTGGTCGACGGTCCGGTCTGCATCGGCAATTGGTGTCCGCAGAACTATGGCCATTCCTATTCCGGCTCGGTGACGCTGACGCAGGCGATCACGCGCTCGATCAACGTCGTGCCGGTCAAGCTGTCGATCGCGATCGGCCAGAAGGAACAGCCGAAGGCGCCGAACCCGGCCAAGCTCGGCCGCGCCAAGATCGTCGAGGTCGCCCGCCGCTTCGGCCTCAAGGCGCCGCTGCCCGACACGCCGTCGCTGCCGATCGGCTCGGACGAAGTCACCGTGATCGAGCACGCCGTCGCCTACGCCACCTTCCCCAACCGCGGCAAGGCGGTGACGCCGCATTCGGTGCTGGAAGTGCGCACCGGTGCCGGTGATCCGGTCTGGCGCTGGGACCGCGACGGTCCGAAGCCGCGGCAGGCGATCCCGGCCTCCGTTGCCGCCGACATGGCCGGCATGATGAGCCACGTCGTCAGCGAAGGCACCGCGCGCCGCGCCGCGCTCGACGGCATTCCGACCGCCGGCAAGACCGGCACGACCAATGCGTATCGCGACGCCTGGTTCGTCGGCTACACCGGCAATTTCACCTGCGCGGTGTGGTACGGCAATGACGACTATTCGCCGACCAACCGCATGACCGGCGGCTCGCTGCCGGCGCAGACCTGGCACGACATCATGGTCACCGCGCATCAGGGCGTCGAGGTCCGGGAAATCCCCGGCATCGGCATGGGCCAGAAGCTGCCGCCGCAGCCGACGGCAGCGCAGGCCAATGCGGCGCCGAAGGTGCTGGAGACCAAGCCCGGCCCGCCGCCCGTGCTGACCAAGCGCGGCGCCGACGTCCTGGTGCGCGTCGAGAAGCTGCTCGATGACGCCGCCAGGACCGCGACCAAGGCGGCTGCCGACGACGACAAGCTGGCCAAGCCGGCGTCGTCGACGAGCGCGCTCGCCTTCCCGCAGAACTATGCGGAAGAGAATGCGAATGCATCCGTCCCGCGCAAGAACTGATCGAAACCCGTGCGGCTGATCCTGATCACATTGACGGCCCTTCTGCTCGCGAGCGTGGTCGGCGTCGGCGCGACCTGGATGACGACGACGCGCGGCACCGAGATCGGCGCGCTGACCATCGGCCCGTGGACCGCCCGCCCGCGCACCGGCACCGCCGACGTCGATCCCTATTCGCGCGCCACCATCGTGCGCAATGGCGAGCTGCCGATCGGCACCGGTGACGGCGTCGCCTTCACCGCGACCGCCGACGAGAAGAAGAAGGCGCTCGACGGCCGCTGCGACGTCATCGTCTCCGGCGTGACGCCGCCGGCGCGGTTCTGGACGCTGACGCTGTACGACCGCAAGGGCCACCTCGTCGCCAATTCGCTGCAGCGCTATGGCTTCACCAGCCAGGAGATCGTGCGGCAGTCCGACGGGACGTTCGAGATCCGCATCGCCTCGCGCTCGCGCGCCGGCAACTGGCTGCCGACCGGCGGCATCGAGCGCTACGCGCTGATGCTGCGCCTCTACGACACGCCGGTCGGGGTCGCGACGCGCACCCAGCGCGATGCGCCGATGCCCACGATCAAGACGGTGGGCTGCTCATGATCCGCCTGATGTTCACCATCGTCGCGGGCGTGGTGCTGGGCCTCGTGGTCCATCTCGTCAGCGTGCTGGCGCTGCCGCGGATCGCGACACAGGACGCCTATTCGCGGCTGACGCCGATGACCAAGCTCAATGCCGTGACGCAGCTTCCCCTCGCCGATCCCAACAATTCGCCGATGCCGTTCATGGACCCGGCCTTCGCGATCGCGATCTGCCGCTACGACCTCACGGGCGGGCCGCTCAAGCTCACGGTGCCGGTGAGCCAGGCCTACACCTCGGTGTCGTTCTACACCCGCAACGAGATCGCCTATTACGCCATCAACGACCGCTCCGCCGGCAAGAAGGTGATCGAGCTCGACCTCATGACCGAGCCGCAGCACAACGAGCTGCCCGAGGACGAAGAGATCACCGCGGCCGACCGCCTCATCATCGATTCCCCTGCTACCACCGGCCTGATCGTGATGAAGGCGCTCGCCGCCGAGCCCGGCCTGATGCAGCAGGCGCAAAACTCGCTTCAGGCTGCGACCTGCGCGCCGCAGACAGAAGCGCCCGCCAAGGCCGAAGCGCCGCGCGGACGGCGCTGAGCGCGGCCGTTTCGGCGAGCCGCAATACAAAAACTGAAAAACAACCCCATGCACAGTAGCGGGGGCATTGAAACTGTTAGCTAATCTGAACGACCGATCAGCAGCAGCGCGACCTCAGCGGCGAGACCATTTTGGCCGCCTTTGACACGTCGGGCAAAACACTGGCATGATGGCAACATCGAAAGTTCGTAACACCCGCGGCGGAGCAATCCGCCGCGTTTTTCATGTCGTAGCACAGGTTGCCGTGATCTAAGGATCACCGTCGTCCCCCGCCGCTCGAAAACGCAATCCACTGCGTCGGGTACCTGGCGGAAAGTCCCTGCCCCCAGTGTCAGTCCAAGCCTAGCTCAATATCTCGGGCGGTGCGAGTGCGCCCACTCGCGGGCATGCGCAATGGGCGCGCGCGGCGGCAGGATCGCGCGCAGCTTCTGCGTCGTCGGCAGGCTCTCCATGCGCTCCCGCCATCGACAGAAGGCCGGATATTTCGGGTACATGGCCTTGCCTTCCTCCGTCAGGCTGAACGCAAAGGTGCTTGGCAAAAGGTAGAAATCCGCGATCGAGAGTTCTGGACCGAGGAGGTAGTCCCGACCATCGGCGAGCTCGCGCTCGATGGCCACGAGTGCGTTCTCGACCTTGGGCAGTGCGTGCGCCACCACCTTCTCGTCGGATGCAATCCCGAGCTCGGGAAACACCAGCCGCTCGTGGGTCACATGGTAGATCATGTAGGGATAGACGTAGGAATCGACGACACCGATCCATTGATTCATGCGAGCCCGCGCGTGCGGGTTCTGCGGCGTCAGCCGTGCTCCCGCGAACACCTCGTCGATGTAGCCGACGATGGCGCGCGTCTCGTAGACGGTGAAGTCGCCGTGCCGGAAGATCGGAACGCGGTTGAACGGATGGAGCGCGAGATGCTCGCTCCTGCCCATCACGGGCTCGAGGTCCTCGAAGCGGTAGGCCACGTCCTTGTGGGTGAGGACGAGCCGCACGATGTTGACGAACGTGCTGCGGGGAAAGCCGTAAACGATGGTCTCGGACATCTTTTCTCCTCCCGGTTCGCTTGCTGTCGATCGGGCTCGATCAGCGCCAGAACGGCTTGTTCGCTTGCTCCAAGGCCTCTTCCCGGGTGAGCCCGAGATCGGCAAGGAGATGGGGATTGTCGGCAATCGCGCGAAGATCGTCGCGCTGATTTATCCGCTCGATACGGGCAAGCCATCTGCCGATCAACGCCTGCCATGAATTATGTTTATGATCCGCAGCCGTCGCGCTGCGTCGAACTCGCGCCGGAAAACCGCGAACGGCAATAGGTATTGACATTTATTGCCTCCAACTCCCATGATTTCGTGTCGTGGCCGCCTGCATAGGGCCGGCAGGGCAAAGTCCGCAAAGCATCGTTTCTCGGGCCAGCCCCAATTTTTCTCATGAAGTCCCTCAGGAAGGTTCGTCATGCGCCCGCGTTTGCCACCGCTGAACGCACTAAAGGCCTTCGAAGCCGCAGCCCGCCACGAGAGCTTCACGCGGGCCGCCGAAGAGCTGTGCGTCACGCAAGGTGCGGTGAGTCATCAGGTCAAGGCGTTGGAAACGGAGCTCGCCATCAAGCTGTTCAGCCGCGAGCGCCAGCGCCTGATCATCACGGAAGCGGGCCGCGACTATCTCGCGGTGATACGTGATGCGCTGGACCGAATTGCCGCGGGTACGGAGCGGCTGTTGCAGCGACAGAACGCAGGCGTGCTCACGGTCAGCACGTCCCCGGATTTTGCCGCCAAATGGCTGGTGCATCGCCTCGGCCATTTCGCGGAAGCGCATTCGGGAATCGATCTCCGCGTCTCGGCAACGATGCATCACGTCGATTTTGCGCGTGAGGAGGTCGATCTTGCGGTCCGCCATGGCGATGGAAACTGGCCGGGCCTCGATGCCACAAGGCTCTGCACGGAACGGCTCTTCGCCGTGTGCAGTCCCAAGCTGCTGTCGGGACGCCGCCGCATCGGCGGGGTCGCGGATATCCTGAGATTTCCCCTGATCCACCTCGACAGCAGGTCCGACTGGGCAAATTGGCTACGTGGCGTCGGCATTGACGACGCCGATGTCACGCATGGTCCGGTGCTCAATCGCGCCAGCATGGTCATCGATGCCGCAATCAACGGCCAGGGCATCGCCCTGGCCCGCACGACATTAGGGGCCTGGGACCTGATCAATGGACGGCTGGCGCTGCCCTTCCCGGAGTCGGTGCCATTGTCGAAGAGCTATTGGATCGTCTGCCCCAAGGCGACCGCGTCACTTCCGAAGATTGCGACATTTCGTGACTGGCTGCTCGCGGAGGCGTCGAGCGACCTGCGCCTGCTTAAATCCGTCATCGGGACACCAAAGGCAGCGAGGCGGCGATAGGCCTCTTTCCGGCGATTTTCTCGTCCGCGGAGAATAGTCCGAGGTGGTAAGCCGCCGGGGATTCGGCTGATATCAACGCAGTCCGAACGACAGCACCGATGCGATCAGCGACAATCCCGCGAGCAGCAGAAGCGCCAGCACGGTCCTGCGGAAGGTCTCGTCGTTGATCTTGCCGAAAAGTTTGAAGCCGGACCAAAGGCCCGCGACCATGAAGGGAACGCCCAATGCGTATAGCATCAGCGTTTCCTTCGTTATGGTACCGGCTACGGCCTGAGAGCTCGAGATGACAACGAACGCCACGAACAGCACTGGCTGAAACACCGCGCGCTGCACGTCCTTGGGCCAGCCGCGCCATTGGCAGGAAATCGTCGAGATCACGCCGCCGAGCCCTGTCAGGCCGCCAAGCAAGCCGTTGGAGACGCCAATGGCGATATCGGCTCCGACTCCGATCTTTACCGGAGCGAATACGGGCTTCGTCAGGCCGTAGATTGCGTAGAGCACCAGCAGGACCCCCACACCAAATCGGAGGTAGCTGGGGTTCAGGTAAGCGAGAATGCTGACGCCGATCGGGATGCCGATGACAGTTCCGAGCGCGAGCGGCCAAGCCTTCCGAAGGTCGAGGAGATGTCGCAGCTTGAAGATGCCGTAGCCCTGCGTGAGCAAGCCGTAGCCTGCGATCAAGGTAGCGGTCTGCATCGGCGTGATGATGTGCAGCCATACGCCCGACACCACGAGGCCCATGGCGAATCCGGAAAAGCCGCTGACGAAGCCGCCAGCGAGCGCGGCAAGTGCGAAGAGAGCGAAGACAGGTCCATCCATGGGTCGTCTCCCCAAGAACAATGCAGGCGAGCACTTGGATGGATATCCATCTGATGGGGAGGTCGCGGGTCCCCGCAATCGATCACTCGTTTGGCAATACCTCGGCGTCCTACCCCCCTCCCGCCTCTTTCAGGATTCCCCGGCGTATCGATCGTACAATTTGGCGGCGTTCTCCCAGCGAATGGCCTCCATGTAGACGTCGACATAGCGGGCGGCGGCAGCGCCGAAATCCATGTGATAGGCGTGCTCATACATGTCGAGCACCAGCACCGGCCGACCGCCGGCGAGCGTTGTGGTATGATCTGCGGCCCATTGATTGATGAGCCGCCCGTCACGGGGTGAATAGGCAAGGATCACCCAACCCGAGCCACCGCCTTCGGCCTTGCCCATGGCCGCGAATTCCGTACGCCAGCGCTCGATGCTGCCAAAGTCGCGCGCAATCGCATCGGCGAGAGCGCCGCTCGGCCTCTCGGATCCACCAAGACCGTCGAAGTAGATCTCGTGCAGGATCATCGAGTTCGTTGCGATCAACTCCTCGCGCTTCAGGCCGTTGATGAGAAAGTTCGGCGCCTTCGCGAAATCGAGCTCTGCGAGCTGCGCGCCAATCGCGTTGAGCCGCTTCACGGCTCCGCCGTAGTTGTTCTCGTAGTGGCTGACGAGCACCTTTTCAGAGATTCCGCTGATCGACTTTGGATCGAACGGCATCGGTTTGGCTTCGTAACGCATCGGGCTTCTCCTTCTAATCCTTGGCTCAACTTTTCGTGCTGGCAGTCTTGTCCAGGGCCGCGCGCAAGCCTTCGGCGAGCTTCACGGCATCGTCGTTCGCCCAGAAGTGCATGAAGAAAAGCCGCGGCTGCTCATCCAGCATGTGGCTATGCAGCGCGGTCACCTCGATGCCGTGCGTGCGCAGCGCCAGAATGACAAGGTTGACCTCGTTGCCCGTCAGCACGAAGTCGCCCGTGATGGCCGCCTTCCCGCCCCCCGTCGGCTGGAAGTTGATACCGATCGCAACGCCCATTGGGGCGACAGGGGTCAATGGCATGCCATCTTGCGTGATCGGATCACGTCGCTTCACGTTGAATTGGTAGACGCCTCCGTTGACCTGTCCCTTGCTGCCGATAATCTGGTCGAGCTTCGCGGTGTCTAGGTCCACGGCCGGCGGCGGGCTCGCCGGCGCTGCGACGGTCAATGGAGTCTTGCTTTCGGCAAGTGCATCGTGGATCGCAGCGGCGAGCTTGACCGGGTCCCCGTGCCCGGCAACATGCATGTAGAACGTCGCCGGACTCGCGCGCAGCAGATGATTGTGGATGGCGGTGATCTCGAGGCCGTTCGCGATCATCTTCGCCATCACGGGATTGATCTCGGTTTCGAGCAGCACGAGGTCGCCCATGACCATGGCGCCGCCGTGCCCAGGCTTGAACGCAACCCAGCCGCCGAGCGCCAGCGCCGGCTTGATCGTCACCCCGTCCAACGTCACGGAGAGATCGCTGCGGGGAAAGCCGTAGCGGTGGACGTCGTCCGAAACGGCGGGCTTGCGGCCCAGCGTCTCGTCAACCTTCTGCCAGTCGATGTTCTGCGCTTGAGCCGTCGAGACCGAGCCAAGGAGGCAGGCGCCGAGACCGATGAACGTGAAGAGTGTGTTTCTCATTGATGTGCTCCTAGGTCTTGAAGCAGCTGCGGCTAATCACGCCCCGAGATCGATCGCATCGGCCCATCAAGCGGGAGGCCCAATCCTGGACGTCGCGCGAGCGTCGCCCGGCGCCGGGTATCAGGCGGGGGTCGGCTGAGACGTCCCCGTCAACGCGCGCATCGATAAGCGCCGGCGTATTCGCCGTGCCGATCAGTCTAGATAATCTGCCGGAAGAAATGGGGATGTATGATGCTGACATGCTGCGCCCTTGGTGATTAAGGACGCGATACTTGGGCATGTCGCCTCACGGGGAGATCGCACATCCCCGTAGCGGCGAATTAAAACCCGGATGGCCGAACTGTCAACCTGCTTAAGTCGGGGAATGCAGAAGTCATCGGAGGCACGTCACGAGGATAGCGCCGACGGTTTGGAACCTTTGGCACGTCGAGCAAAAGACCCGCATACAGGCAGCATCTAAAGTTCGTAACACCCGCGCGGAGCAATCCGTCGCGGTTTCATGTCGGAGAAAAGCGAGCCATGATCGAAGGATCGTCATCGTCCCCTGCCACTCGAAGCCGAGTGGACGTAAGTTTGCAACGCCCGAGATTCTAGACTAGCCTGTTCCTCTGCCCCACTCCCTGCCGTAAGCAGGTGTGAAGCTCCCCGCCACGACGGATTACGGGCAAGTCCAGTTTTGCGCACCAGCGCATTTTTTCCGTCGTGTCCATGCGAAACAATTCCGCCGCGTTCGGCTCGGGCGCAATCATCGGTACCTTGGGCGGCCTCATCGGCCTCGGGGGCGCTGAATTTCGTCTGCCGCTGCTCATCAGCTTGTTCAGGTTTCGCGGTCTTGAAGCCGTGGTCCTCAACAAGGCGACGAGCCTGATCGTGGTGGCCAGCGCGCTGCCATTTCGTGCCCGCGCCGTTCCCTTTGCCGAAATATATGCGCATTGGCCGGTCATCCTGAACCTGCTGGCTGGCAGCCTTGTTGGCGCCTATGCCGGAGCATCCTGGGCGACGCGCCTCAAATCCGAAACGCTCTACAAGATCATAGCCGTCTTGTTGCTGCTGATCGCAGGTGTGCTTCTGTTCGCGCACAGCACTGCGGCAGCAACCGCCCCGGCGCTAGCCGGCATGTACCTGATTATCGCGGGCGTAGCGGCAGGCTTCGTGATTGGCATCGTGACGTCGTTGCTCGGCGTTGCCGGTGGAGAATTCCTGATCCCCACCCTGATCCTGCTGTTCGGCGCGGACGTCAAGCTGGCAGGCAGCCTCTCACTCGCGGTAAGCCTTCCGACGATGCTGGTGGGCTTCGCGCGCTATAGCCGCGATCAAAGCTTTTCAGTGCTCCGCGCCAACTGGCAGTTCATGCTTGCAATGGCGATCGGATCGATCGTCGGTACATTCATCGGCGGCTTGCTGCTCGGCGTTGTCCCGAATTCGATTCTTTTGCCGGGATTGGCTGTGATCCTGGTCATCTCAGCCGTGGAGATATGGCGGCACGAGTAGAGCTGGCTCAGGCGTGATACGTTCGATCCATCCGCGCCCAGAGCAGCGCGAACGGACCCAACGCAATTCCCGCCGCAAGAACGATGAACGCCAGCAGCCAGCCGGTCGCGCTCTGCGGACCGCCGGCGGCGTCGAGCGCGGCGCCGGTTCCCCAGGCTCCAACCGCCGACAGACCGAAGCCGACCGTCGAATGCAAGGCCAGGGTCGCACCGCGATGTTCGGAAGTCGCCGCGGCAGACATGCCGGCAGTCAACGCACCTGAATCGGCGGGCACGGTCAGGCCATAGGCGAGCAGCAGCAGTGCGAGCACCCATGCCGGCGCCGTCGCGTTGAGGCCGATGATAAGTGCGACGCAGGCCGATGCGATCATGACGATCGTGATCGCCCGATGGCGGCCGAATTTCAGCGCGGCCTCGTTGCCGAGGATGCTTGCGGGCATCGAGATCACCGCGAAGCAGAAGCTCAGCACGACGGGACTCAACCAAGACGGCGCGCCCTGGTGCGCAACGACGAAGGTCCAGAACCCGACCAGCCAGGTGCGGATGCCGTAAAGCTCGAAGCAGTGCGCGCCATAGCCGAGGATGTAACCGAGCGCCTCGCGGTTGGCGAAGACGGGTGCGAAGTTGAGCAGACGTCCCGCCTTCGGCGCGGACCGCTGCTCCCGCATCAGAAGGCACGCGACGACCATGGCGACGGGACCGAGGCCGGTGACGAGGAAGGCGGTGCGCCACCCCCAGCGGTCGGCGATCAGTTGCGCGACCAGGAACGAGAGGCCAACGCCGACCGAGAAGCTCGAGGTGTACAGTGTGACGGCGCGTGAGGTGTTGCCGGCGGGAAGCCGGTCCGTCAGCGCCTTCAGGCCCGGCATGTAGGCGCCGGCAAATCCAAGCCCTGCAAGGGACCAGATCGCGGTGGCCGACCAGAACCCTTGCGCGAAGATTCCGAACGCTGCGGTCGCGAGCCCGCTGACGATCGAGCCCCAGAGCAGGACAATCCTCGCGTCGATCCGGTCGGTCAACGTCGTCAGCACGGGCACCGCGAGCATGTAGCCGAACGCATAACCGCTCGCCATCAGGCCGCCTTCGGCAGCGGAGAGGCCCCACTCCGGCATCAAATGCTGCGCCAGATTTGCGGACAAGGTCACATGCGGCAGGAGGTTGCCGACCTGCCCAATGCACATCACCGCAATCAGAGACCGACCGCCGAACTTACGAATTTTGTTCTCCTACCTGGAGAGGCGTTGAGTTTGCCCGCTCCGTACGAAGCAGCAAGAGCGCGAAGAAGGCCGAGACCGAGACGAGCGCGCTGATCCACAGCGCACTGCTGCCGATGTGCTCCACCATCAGCCCCAGTGCGAGCGGCGCGGCGGCACCCGTCAGTCTAGAAGGCAGCGAGATCATGCCGACCCGCCTGCCGAATCCGGCCGGCCCAAACAGCGCCAATGGAAGCGTCCCACGGGCAATGGTGATGATGCCGTTGCCCGCTCCGTACAGCACCGTGAAGGTCGACGCGAGCAAGGGTCCGCCCATCACCAGCGCAACGACGCCGATCGGATTCATCAGCATGGCCAGCCTCGCCGAAAGCAGCGGGTGAAACCGGGCGAGCCATCCTGCTTCCAGCAGACGCGCGCCGACTTGTGCAGGCCCAACCAGCGCGCCCGCGAGCAAGGCCTGAGCCGGTGTGGCGCCGAACGCAACCAGCATGGTCGGCAGAATGGCCGAGATGCCCGAACTGACGAAGCTAGCTGCCGCGAACATGTAAGCCAGCAGCACCATCGCGAAGGTCTCGCTCTGGCGTCCGGATTGCTGGATTGCACCCGGCCCCGGTCGAGCCTGTTGGTCCAATGGGACGGCGCGCGGCAGCGAGAGATTGAGCGGCAACGCAACAGCGATATGGATCGACGCCCATACCTGACAGGCGACGCGCCAGCCGTACTCCGACGCGAGCCAGGTCGTGAGGGGCCAGCCGAGCGTGCTGGCGAAACCGGCGATCAGCGTGATGCCGGTGATGGTTCGTCGTGCATTGGTACCGTAGATGCGCGCAAGCGTCGCAAAGGCCGCCTCATAGAGGCCCATGCCCATACCGATCCCGAGCAACGTCCAGGCCGCAATCAGCACCGCCACGCCATGGGCCACGGACAGCAGGAGCAGGCCTGCCACAAACACGAGGTTCGAAATGGCAAGCAGGCTGCGCCCGCCAAACGTATCGATGGCATGCCCCACGCGCGGGCCGAGCAGACCAGAGATGACGAGCGCTCCCGACAGCGCGCCGAACACGTAAGTCGGCGCGAGACCGAGATCGCGCGCAATCGGCGCAGCCAGGATGGCCGGGAGATAATAGCTCGACGCCCATGCAACCGTTTGCGCGGTGCCGAGCGCGGCGACGACGCCGAGCGGGCCTCGGGCTTGGCCCGCGAGAACTTGCTTCATGAACAACCACACCCCGAAGCGCCGGCCTTCTTGGCCGTTTCGTCGGCAGCACAGCAGGCGGACAAATCCTCCTTCGCCGGCCCGCCGCAACATCCCGATGCGGTCCCGGCGGCCTCGACACCGCCACGTGTGCAGACGCCGGTCTCCGGCAGCACAAGCTCCACCCTCGCCGCCGCCTCCTTGTCGCCGGCGATGTCGGCCGCAATCGAGCGAACCTGCTCATAACCCGTCATCATCAGGAAGGTCGGAGCGCGGCCGTACGACTTCATGCCAGCCATGTAGAAACCCGCTTCATCATGCGCGAGCTCGCGCGCGCCGTGGGGACGCACCGTCCCGCAGCTATGCTCGTTGGGGTCGATCAGCGGCGCCAGGGCGACCGGTGCCTCGATGGCGGGATCGAGCCGCAAACGCAGTTCGGACAGGAACGAGAAGTCAGGACGGAAACCTGTCGACACGATCAGTTCGTCCACGACCACGCTTCGCCCTCCGCAACAGGACCCTGCCGCGATCTTGAGGCGACCTTCGGAGTCCGAGAGGTGCGTCACCCCGAATTCGGTTTCGACCTTGATCTTCCCGGAGGCAACAAGTGCGGCGAAGGCACTGCCGAGTTCGCCGCGCGCCGCGAGCTTGTCGTTACGGCCGCCGCCAAACGCCTTCGCGGGATCGGCGCCGCGCAACAGCCAGACGGGCTGCGTACCCGGCACTTCGTCGGCGAGATGCACGAGATCGATCAGCGTGCCCACCGCAGAATGGCCCGCGCCGAGCACCGCAACAGTCTTCCCGGCATATCTGGAACGGCCGGCACCCCGCACATCCGGCATGCCGTAGGCAATTCGGTCGCCGCATTCGGATTCACCGATCGCCGGCAGGCCGTTGCGGCCGGCCGGATTGGGGGAGAACCATGTGCCTGATGTATCGATCACGGCGTCTGCACGCAGAACCTCGGGCCCCTTGCCGTTCTGATAGCGGATTTCAAAAGGCGCCTGCTCGCGCCCCCTGGTCTTTGCCTTGTCGAAGCCGACGCGGCTGATGGCCGAGACGCGGCTGGAGGTCCGGATCACATCGCGCAGCGACGTTCGCGTCGCGAGCGGCGTCAGGTATCGATCGAGCAGTTCGCCGCCGGTCGGATAGGATTGCGGGTCCGGCGAATTCCATCCCGTCGGTGCAAGCAGGCGCGCGGCGGCCTTGTCGACATTGTACTCCCATGGCGAGAACAGCTGGACCTGCTGCCACTGGCGGACGGCGTGTCCGGCTTCGGGTCCGGCCTCGAGCACGATGGGAGACATGCCGCGTTCGAGCACGTGCGCGCCCGCAGCCAGGCCGATCCGGCCCTGCCCCGACAATGGCAACTGTCTTTCCGTCGCTCATTTCGCTACTCCCGTTGTTCTAGAATCATCGAATAATTCGGCCCAAAAAAATCAGGCCGCCGTTTTGGTATCCTTGCATTCGGTTTCGTCGGCACAGCACTCCGACACCAGGAAATCCACCAGGCCCCGCATCCCGTCGTAGTTCGCGTGGCAGACCAGGGTCGTGGATTCGCGGACCTGACTAATGAGCCCGACCGCAACCAGAGACTTGATGTGATGAGATAGCGTCGATGCCGGGATCTTCAGCTTGTCCTGCAAGCGACCGACGGGCATGCCCGGCTGTCCAGCCCGGACCAGCGCCCGATAAATCTGGAGCCGCGTCCGGTTACCCAGGGCTTCCAAGCGTGCTGCTGCGTCGTCGATCTTCATGACCATAAGATGCGCCGATCCGCCCTCGCCGTCAACCGTATTTCTAGAATATTGGAAATATATATATGCGACCGCCCCCGGCGGAGCGGCTTCAGCAGCACTTTCCGTTCTGCTGGATCGGCGGACAAGGGACCGATCCGTACGAACAGAAGACGCAGCAATCGCCGCTCGTCGGCTTGAGCCGGGTCCCGCATCCCTTGCAATCGTAGAAGAACTGACAGGCGTCGGTCGGCATGGTTTCGGCTGACGCGTGATGACAGACCGGACACGTGATCACCGATTGGGTTTGCATGGCCGGCTTTCCTCGATCGCAAGACACAACGCATTCTAAGCGCGGCGAGTTCGGAAATTCAATTGACGCTTTATCATCATTTCTATAAATCTGGATATATGGAAACTGAAGAAGCAGTCCTGGCGCTCGCCGCCCTGTCACAATCGACCCGTCTGGAGGCCTTCCGGACGCTGGTCCGACACGAGCCCGATGGCCTTGCGGCCGGCGACCTCGCACGTCTGCTGGAAGTCCCGCCGAATACGCTTTCGGCTCATCTCTCGATCCTGACGCGTGCCCGCCTCGTCACCTCCGAGCGACACAGCCGTTCAATCGTCTATCGCGCCAACCTTGCGGAGTTCAGGGACGTTGCGGTTTTCCTGCTTCGGGATTGCTGCGGCGGCCGGCCGGAGGTTTGCGAACCGGTTGTCGAGAGCCTTCAAGCCTGCTGCTCGCCAAAGCGAAAGGAGCGAAGCCGTGCCTGACCAGATGTACAATGTTTTGTTCTTGTGCACCGGCAATTCGGCGCGCTCGATCCTCGCCGAGTCGATCCTTCGCAAGGACGGAGCCGGCCGTTTTCAGTCGTTCTCCGCCGGCAGCGCGCCGAAAGGCGCGGTGCACCCGCTGGCGCTGCGCACGCTGGAAAGCATGGACTACCCCGCCGACGGGATGCGCTCGAAGAGCTGGCTGGAGTTCGCCGCTCCCGATGCGCCGGTGATGGATTTCGTCTTCACCGTTTGTGACAATGCGGCCGGTGAATCCTGCCCCATCTGGCCGGGACAGCCGATGACCGCACATTGGGGTATCGAGGACCCCGCCGCAGCCGAAGGTACCGATCTGGAGAAACAGGCAGCGTTCGTCACCGCATTCCGCTACCTCAAGAATCGGATCGACACCTTTGTGAGCCTGCCGCTCAGGAGCATCGACAAGCTCTCCCTCGGCACCAAGCTGCGCGAGATCGGACGCTCCCAGGGCGCAACACATTCAACGCCGAAGGCCGGCTGATGGACAATTTCGATCTTCCACGGCGCCTCGCAGCCGAAGCGCTCGGCACGGGCATTCTCGTCGCCACCGTCGTCGGCTCCGGCATCATGGCCGAGACGCTGACCAAGGACGTAGCGCTGGCGCTTCTGTGCAATACCCTGCCGACCGGAGCCATTCTGGTTGTCCTGATCACCGTGCTCGGTCCGATCTCCGGCGCGCATTTCAATCCCGCGGTGACCCTCGTCTTCACCGGCAAGCGCGAGCTTCCGGTCAACGAAGCCGTGCTCTACGTGGTCGCGCAGATCGCCGGCGGCATCGCGGGAACGATGGCCGCGCATCTGATGTTCGGACTTCCCCTGCTCGATTTCTCGACGAAGGTTCGAACGGGAGGGCCGCAATGGTTCGCCGAAGCGGTCGCCGCCTTCGGTCTGGTCGCGACGATCCTGGCCGGCATCCGATTTCAGCGGACGGCGGTTCCCTGGCTGGTGGGCCTTTACATCACGGCAGCCTATTGGTTCACGGCCTCCACGTCGTTTGCAAATCCGGCGGTGGCCATCGCGCGGTCGCTGACGAACACGTTCTCGGGCATTCGTCCGACCGACCTGCCCGGTTTCATCCTTGCGGAGCTCTGCGGAGCATTCGCCGGCATGCTGTTGATGAACTGGCTGCTCGGACAGTCGAAGTCGCGCGGCCCTGTCCCAATCGCGGAGACGACCCGATGAACGTCACGATCTACCACAACCCCGATTGCGGCACCTCGCGCAACACGCTGGCGATGATTCGACAGAGCGGCGCGGAGCCCACGGTCATCGAATATCTCAAGACCCCGCCATCGCGCGAGACGCTCAAGCAGCTGATTGCAGCGATGGGCATCACGGTTCGCGGATTGCTGCGCGAGAAGGGCACGCCGTACAAGGAGCTCGGCCTCGCCGACCCCAAATGGACCGACGACCAGTTGATCGATCAGATGCTCGCGCATCCCATTCTCATCAACCGCCCGATCGTCGTGACCTCGAAGGGCACGCGCTTGTGCCGCCCTTCCGAAGCCGTCGTCGATCTCCTCGACAATCCGGTCGGCCGGTTCACGAAGGAAGATGGCGAGGTGGTCGAAGCGCGCCAGGCGACTCACCGCCCCTAACGCTCCTCGGTCGGAATCCGCCGCGGTTTTTTTCACGCCAGAGCGGAGGTCGCCGTGAAGACGACCTCCGCCCAGCCTATTCGGCGGCTTGCGACGCGCGCGCGGTCCATTCGTCGGCAGGAGCCGATCGTTCGCCCGATGGAAGCCCCCGGCCCTTCACCAAGCCGAAAATTGCGGGGATCACGACCAGCGTCAGCAGTGTCGATGACGTCATGCCGCCGATCATGGGCACCGCAATGCGCTGCATGATCTCCGATCCGGCCCCGGTGCTCCACATGATCGGCAGCAGACCGGCCATGATGGCAACCACCGTCATCATTTTGGGCCGCACGCGCTCGACCGCGCCCACCATGATGGCGTCGTGGAGATCCCGGCGCGTCAGTGGCCTCCCCTCGGCGCTGCATCTGGCCTTCACCTCGGCCAGCGCGTGATCGAGGTAGATCAGCATGACGACACCCGTCTCGGCGGCGACGCCTGCGAGCGCGATGAAGCCGACCGCGACGGCAACGGACAGGTTGAAGCCGAGCCACCACATCATCCAGATGCCGCCGACCAGCGCGAACGGCAGCGACAGCATCACGATCAGCGTCTCGGTCATCGCCCGGAAGTTCAGGTACAGCAGCAGGAAGATGATCGTGAGCGTCACGGGCACCACGATCTTCAGACGGGCGGCGGCGCGCTGCAGATATTCGTACTGGCCGCTCCACACGACGTAGGTGCCGGCGGGAAACCGGATGCTCTCCGTCACGGCGCGTTGCGCGTCAGTGACGTAGCTTCCGATGTCGCGATCCCGGATGTCGACGTAGATGTAGGTCGCAAGCTGGCCGTTCTCCGTCCGGATCGACGTCGGCCCGCGCGCGGGTTCGACCTTCGCCACCTCGCCGAGCGGCACGGCGCCGCCCGACGGCATCGGCACCAGGATGTCGCTGGCGATGGCCTTGGGGTTGTCACGAAGGTCGCGCGGATAGCGCATGTTCACGGTGAACCGCTGCCGTCCCTCCACGATCGTCGTGACCGTCTGACCGCCGAGCGCGGCCGCGATGGTGTCCTGGACGTCCTGGATCAGGATGCCGTAACGGGCGAGCGCCTCACGGTCGGGAACGATCTCGAGATAATAGCCGCCGATGCCACGCTCGGCGTAGGCCGACGAGGTGCCGGGTACGGTCTTGATGACGCGTTCGATCTGCTTCGCGAGCCGGTCGATCTCGGCGAGGTCATTGCCCATGACCTTGACGCCGACCGGCGTGCGGATTCCGGTCGAGAGCATGTCGATACGTGCCTTGATCGGCATGGTCCAGGCATTGGAGACACCCGGAAACTGCAACGCCTTGTCCATCTCGGCGATGAGACTGTCGACGGTAACGCCGGAACGCCACTGCTCCCTAGGCTTCAGGTTGACGATCGTCTCAAACATCTCTGTCGGGGCGGGATCGGTCGCAGTGGCGGCTCGTCCCGCCTTGCCATAGACCGAAGCGACCTCCGGGAACGACTTGATGATGCGGTCCTGCATCTGCATCAGCTCGGCCGCCTTGGTGACCGAAATGCCGGGCAGCGTCGTTGGCATGTAGAGCAGCGTTCCCTCATTCAGCGCCGGCATGAACTCGGTGCCGAGCTGGCGCGCCGGCCAGATCGTCACCGCAAGCACGACGAGCGAAGCCAGGATGACCGGCGTCTTGGCGCGCAGAACCCCCTTGATCACGGGACGGTAGACCCAGATCAGGAAGCGGTTGATGACGTTCCTGCTCTCCGGGACGATCCTGCCGCGGACGAAGATCACCATCAGCGCCGGCACCAGGGTGACGGACAGCAACGCCGCGGCGGCCATCGAGAAGGTCTTCGTGAACGCCAGCGGGCTGAACAATCGGCCCTCCTGCGATTCCAGCGTGAAGATCGGCATGAACGACACGGTGATGATCAACAGGCTGAAGAAGAGCGCGGGGCCGACCTCGGATGCCGCGTCGATCAGAACCTGCACGCGTGACTGATCGGGCCCCGCCCGTTCGAGGTGCTTGTGTGCGTTCTCGATCATGACGATGGCGGCGTCCACCATGGCGCCGATCGCAATCGCGATGCCACCCAGGCTCATGATGTTCGATCCCAGCCCGAGCAGCTTCATGGCGCCAAACGCCATCAACACGCCGACCGGCAACATCAGGATCGCGACGAGTGCGCTGCGGACATGCAGCAGGAACACGATGCAGACGAGCCCGACGACGATGCTCTCCTCGAACAGGGTATGCTTGAGGGTATCGATCGCCGCGTAGATCAGGTTCGACCGGTCGTAGACCGGCACGATCTCGACCGATTTCGGCAGGCTGCTCGCGATCTCCCTGAAGCGCTTCTTGACGTTTTCGATGACGTCGAGGGCGTTGACGCCGAACCGCTGCAGCACGATGCCGCTTGCGACCTCGCCCTCGCCGTTCAATTCGGCGATGCCGCGCCGCTCGTCGGGCCCGAGCTCGACGTTGGCGACGTCCCGCAGCAGCACCGGCGTGCCGTTGCTCGTCTTCAGCACGATGTTGCCGAGATCGTTGATGCTCTTGATGTAGCCCTTGCCGCGGATGACGTATTCGAACTCGGAGAGCTCGACGGTGCGGCCGCCGACGTCGGCGTTGCTGGCGCGGATCGCCTCACGTATTTTTTGCATGCTGATGCCGCGGTCGCGCATCCGCTGCGGGTCGAGGACCACGTTGTACTGCTTGACGAAGCCGCCGACGCTGGCGACCTCGGCGACGCCTTCGGCCTTGGCCAGCGCGAACTTCAGATTCCAGTCCTGGATCGTGCGCGTGTCCGCCAGGTTCAATTCCTTCGATATGACGGCGTATTGGTAGACCCAGCCGACGCCGGTCGCGTCGGGCCCGATGGTCGGGGTGACGCCGGCGGGAAGCCTGGACGCCGCGCCGTTCAGGAATTCCATGACGCGCGACCGCGCCCAATAGATGTCGGTGCCGTCCTCGAAGATCACATAGACGAAGGAGACGCCGAAGAACGAGAAGCCGCGTACGACCTTCGATTTCGGCACGGTGAGCATCGCCGTCGTCAGCGGATAGGTGACCTGATCCTCGATCACCTGCGGCGCCTGGCCGGGATACTCGGTGTAGACGATGACCTGCGTATCCGAGAGGTCCGGGATCGCATCCAGCGGAAGGTGAACCAGGGCATAGAGGCCGGCGGCGGCCGCGAAGCCGGCGCCGAACAGCACGAGCAGCAGATTGCGCGCCGACCAGGCGATGATGCGGGCGATCATTTGTGATCTCCCGTTGCATTGCCAGGGCCGGCGTCGGTGGCCTGGGATGCCGCCTCGCCAAACCCCTTCAGCGCGGCCTTCAGGTTGCTTTCCGCATCGATCAGGAAGTTGGCGGAGGTCACCACCGCCTCGCCGTCCGCGAGACCATGGCGCACCTCGACATAGCCGCCGCCGCGACGGCCGAGCTTGACTTCCCGCGGCTCGAAACGCCCTTCCCCCTTGTCGACGAGCACGGCCTGCCGGCTGCCGGTGTCGAGCACCGCGCTGTCCTGTATCGCCAGGACGGGCGCGGCATCGGCCGTGTCGATGTCGGCATCGACGTACATGTCGGGCAGCAGCACCGCGTCCGGATTGGCGAGCTCGATCCTGATGCGAACGGTGCGCGTGTCGCGGTTCACCTGCGGATAGACGACGGCGATGGTCCCGGTGAAGGTCCGGCCGGGGAAACTGCGCGCGCGCACCGCGACTGACTGCCCCACCGCGATGTTGCCGAGATCGCGCTCGGCCACGTCGACCAGCGCCCAGACCACCGAGGTGTCCGCGATCCGGAACAGAACGTCGCCGGGATTGGCCCGCATCCCTTCGATCGCATTGCGTTCGAGCACGACCCCGTCGCGCGGCGCAGACCAGCGTATGGCGACGGGCGCGGTGTGCGTCTTGTCCATCTCCGCAATGACGGACTCGGGAACGTCGAGATTGACCAGCCGCTGTCGCGAGCCGCGGCCGTACATCTCGACACCGCCGACCGTCTTGGAGGTGATCGTCGCAAGATATTCCGCCGCTGCGGACGCCACCGCCGAACTGTAGATTTCCATCAGCGGCTGGCCGGCCTTCACGCGCGTGCCGGTGGTCACGTCGGCGACCTTCTGCACGAAGCTTTCGGCGCGCATCGCGATCACCGACACGCGGCGTTCATCGAGCTGGATCGTGCCGGGCGCCTTCACCGAGACCCGGATCGAGCGCCGCGTGACGGGCTCGGACTTCACGCCCGCGCGCTGGATCTTGCCGGGCGACAGCTTCACCGTGCCGTCGTCGGTGTCGTCGCCTTCGTAAACGGCGACATAGTCCATCCCCATCGGATCCTTCTTTGGGACGGGCGACGTGTCGGGCAGCCCCATCGGATTGCGGTAGTAGAGGATTTTTCGCGGCGAAGCCGCTTGCGCCTTCGGTAGCGCCGGCGCGACGGCCGCTCCATCGTCGTCGTAGACCGGCAGATAGTCCCGCCCGCGGTCGTCCTTCTTCGGACCCGCAGACCAGAGCGACGCGCCGCTTGGATCGCGGTAGTAGAGCGGAGTTCGCTCCGCGGCGGCCGCAGCCGATGATATGTCGGCCTCAGCGAGCCAGCCCGCACCGTTCGAATGCCAGTAGTAGCCGGCCAGGACCAGGCCGCCGCCCAGCGCAAGTGCCGTCAGGAGACGCAGCGTTTTCATGTCGTGTATCCGCGCACCCGGGAGCGCGCGTCCGTGTGAAGGAAAAGGGGGAATGTCGGGCGCTGCCGGGCAGCGCCCGAACGCTCACTTGACCGCCGTGACGATCACCTTGCCGGTGACGGTCTCCGGTTCGCCCTGCACCTTCACGGACAGCGTCATCTGGTAGCGGCCAGCCATCGGCAGGTCCGTCTTGAAGGCGTACACACCAGGCTCCCTGGACGGCAGCGGCGCGACCGCCGATTCCATCTCGGCCATCCCGTCCGGGGCCATGTCGAGGCGGGTCTTGAAGATGACTGCGTCCGGTATCGGCTTGCCGGACTGCTTGTTCGTCAGGCGAACGGCGAGCGTGACGTCTTCGCCCTTCCTCATCTGCGGAGTGACGGGCTCGAAGGCGTAGTCGCCCGCGCCCGCCATCGCGGCTGAAGCGGCAAGCGAAAGGGTGGCGGCGAGAGCCGCGGTGCGGATTTTGGAAAGCATTGTCTTGTCCTCATGAATTGATCTTTCGCCGTGGCGCGTGAAGCGCGCACGTCAGTCGTCGTCGCGAGCAGGCATGCCGCTCGCGTCTCGGGCTTTGCGAGATCAGATTCGAGGAGGTCGGAAAGGAGGACTGCCGCCGCGGAAGGAAACGACCTGATCCGGGGGAATAGCCAACGTGCTGGCCATGACGGCGAGACGCTCGAACGCCACGGGCCTGACATCACCGAGCGCGATGATCCCACCGACGCAGCAGAAGCCCATCCCGCACTTGTAGCCGCCGCTATGGGAGCCTGTTCCCTTCATGTCGGGACAACAATCGTCCATCGACATGTCGGCGTCGCCGCTCATGTGCATGGCCGTCTGCATGCCATCCGACGACATTGCGAGGTTCGCCGCGGACGCGCCAACCGGCAGCATCGCCAAGGATATGGCGATGGCGACTGCCAGGATGGTACGGACGAACTGCATCAATATCGACTTACTTTGTCAGGCCGGAACTCGGCCTCAGTAGCATATTCGGGCACCAAAGGCAGTCATTGATCGTGGTCAAGCGTTCGTTACCCAGGCTGGTCCGGAGGCCGGGTTGGACGTTTCGACGCGGTCCTTCGGACTATCGTGCAAAACAGCAACACAAGGCCACCATCGACCGACCAGCCCGTCCAGCAGCCCGCGCGGATGTTGACGCGCTCATCCCCTGATGCCAGTTTCGTGATCGGTAGTGTCCGCAAGGACTCTTCAAGGGAATGCGGTGCGTCCACCTCAGTGGGCAATTCCGCGGCTGCCCCCGCAACTGTAGGCGGATAGTCGACGACCAAACAAACCACTGGAGCCCCGCTTGGGCCTCTGGGAAGGTGGTCGAAGGCGATGACCCGCGAGCCAGGAAACCTGCTGCCAGCCATGGTCACGCGCGAACGCATTGGGCGGGGTGCCCTGATGTCGGACAAGTAGCCGGTGCATCCGCCGCCTGGGGCGAAGGTGGATGACTAAGGCAACCGCGGTGACGGTTTGTTTGCGTCGCCGCAGAGCGTTGTTGTGCAACATTTTCATTTCCGTGCTGGCGCAAGGCCAGCGTTATCGCGTGCTTTCCTGATTACTCTGCTCTCGTCGGTGTCCTTGTCGTCCGCGGCGCTCGCGCAAAGCGCGGCGCAGGACAACCGCTCCCGGGAGGTCGGCCCGGTGATCGTGTCGCCGCCTGCGCCGCGACAGGCTCCTGCCGTCAGCCCCGGCACTCAGAAGCAGCGCGCCGCCCGGCGCGCCGCGGGACGCAATCGTGGCGCCCCTGCTGTCGCCGTTCCGGCCACGCAAGCTCCGAGCGGCCCGGTGCAGACGCCGCTCAACACGGCAGCCGTCACCGATGTCGGCTCCCGGCTCGGCATCACGGCGCGCGAGATGCCGGCGACCGTCGAGGTCATCAGTCAGCGGACGATGCAGGACCTGGGCATCCGGACCACGACCGACGTCGCCAAGGCTGCAGTCGGCGTCACCGGCGGCGATGCGCCCGGCGCGCCCGCCATCTTCTCGATGCGTGGCTTTTCCGGCGACCAGATCTCCACGCTCTACAACGGCATCCCGATCGGGCCGTCGACCATGACCGGCCGTCCCATGGACGTGGCTGGCCTCCAGCAGGTCGAGATCATCAAGGGACCGGACTCGCTGGTGGCGGGCCTCGGTGCGACCGGCGGCGCCATCAACTACGTGAACAAGGCGCCGCACACCGGACCAATCGTCAACGACGCCTTCACCTCCTACGATTCCTTCAACGGCTATCGCGCCGGTTACGGATCGGGCGGCAGCACGCTGATCAACGGCCTCGACTACCGCTTCGATATCAGCCATTTCAACAACAAGGGCTTTATCGACGACACCTATTCGAAGCTCAGCAACGTCTCGGGCCAGCTGAACTATCGCGTCAACGAGAACCTGAAGATCTGGGGCGCAACCGAATACAGGCAGGACAACGACCGCTTCTACTGGGGGACGCCGCTGGTGCCGGCGAACGCGCCGGGCATCGTGCCGACGTACGGCATCGTGTCCGGCGTCTGGAGCAACTATTACCTCGGCGGCGGCACGCCGGTCCCGGTCACCATCGACGCGCGCACGCTGACCACGAACTACAACGTGCTCGACAATCACAGCGGCGCCAACGAGCTCTGGCTGCGCAGCGGCTTTCAATGGGACATCACCAACAACATCTCGCTGAAAAGCCAAGTCTACGGCTATGACGCCCACCGGCACTGGTTCAACAACGAGATCTCGTCGTTCGACCAGACCGTAGGCAATTTCGCAGGCGCGCAGAGCATCTACCGCGAGCGCCTGGCGCTCGATCACGCGCAGCGGCTCTACGGCAACATCACCGACCTCACCGTCAATTCCAACGTCGCCGGAATGGACAATCGCTTCGTCGCCACCGTGGCGGCGAGCAGCAACCAGTTCAACGTCTCGCAGGACACGTTGTTCTTCAATGACTACGTCGATCTCCTCAATCCGGACCGCGGCCTCTACGGCCCGCGCAGCGACGAGAAGATCTACACCCATCTCGACACCACCTCGCTGTCGTTCGAGGACCGGCTCAAGCTGACCTCGACCTTCGCGCTGATCGGCGGCATCCGTTTTGAGAATATCGAGCTGTCGCGGACCCGCTTCGACGAGACTGGCCTCCTGAAAGCCAGCTATCCTTTCTCGAAGACGTTCAATCCGGTCACCGGACGCATCGGCTACACCTGGGACATCGCGCCCGGCGTGATGCTTTACGGCCAGTACGCGACGGCGGCGGACCCGACGGTCGCGAACATCTTCATCCTCAGGCCCACGACGCCGCTGCTGCTCACGACGTCGCGAACCTACGAGACCGGCGTGAAGCTGCTGTCGGCCGACAAGCGCGCGGAGGCCACGCTCTCGGCCTTCGACATCGAGCGCAAGAACGTCTACGTCCCCGAAAGCGGCATCCTCTTCAACGTCGCCGGCAAGATGGCCTCCAAGGGCGTCGAGATTGCCGCCGCGGTCAATCCGGTCGCGGGCCTGAAACTATGGGGCAACGTCGCCTTCGTGCAGTCGCGCTTCATCGACTTCACCTATGTCGACGGCAATGGCGACTTCCAGTCCTATTCGGGCAAGACGCCGCCCAACGTTCCCAACTTCATCGCCAACGCCGGCGCCTCCTATCGCTTCGACACGAAGCTGCCGGTGGAGATCGGCGGCCTCGTCCGTCACGTCGGCGACCGCTTCAACTTCCAGGACAATCTGGTCACGATGGACGCCTACACGATCTTCGACGCATACGCGTTCGTCGATATTCCAAAAGCCTATTTCCCGGGCGTCGACCAGACCCGGATCAGCTTTCGCGTGAGGAACCTGACCAACAAGCTCTACGCGGCCTGGGGCGATCCGGGTTACACCGACCAGATCATCCTGGGCGCGCCGCGCAGCTACGAGGTCGCGGCTTCGTTCAAGTGGTAGTCGCGGATCACCTCGTCCGCGCCGTGGCGGGAGGTGTCACGCGACAGTAGGACGCAATCGCAAATCGATTGCGCCGTTGAAGCCGCGGGTCTCGAGAGCTATCGATCAACGAAACCTCGCTTCCATCGGGAGGAACGCATGAGCACCATCACCGGCGGTTGTCACTGTGGCGCAATCCGCTATCAGGTCGAGGGCGAAGCGATCGTGCACGCGCTGTGTCACTGCCGCGATTGCAGGCTTCACGCGGGCGCTCCCGTCGTCGGCTGGACGATGTACGCGGACGATGCCGTCAAGGTGACCAAGGGCGAGCCCAAGGTGTATCACTCCTCGGAACATGCCTGGCGGCACTTTTGCGGCGACTGCGGAACCGGCCTGTTTTATGTCAATGCCGACATGTTACCCGGGGTCATCGACGTCCAGAGCGCGACCTACGACGATCCCGATGCCGTACCGGCGACGATGCACATCCAGGTCGCAGAGCGCCTTCGATGGATGGAGCGCGCGCACGAACTGCCGACATTCGACCGCTATCCTCCGCCACCGTAGCGGCGCGCGCGAAGCGTTCGCCGTCTGGATGGAACCGCACAAACACCATCTTGCAACGGCCGGACGATCTCACGTAGATTGATCGGCGTGGGGACGAAGCAGACTCCCCGTGAGACCTCGGTCCAAGCTCTGCGCAGCACGCCATTCGTGGAGCTTGCGCATGGATACCGAACGCCACCCTCCTCTCCGCCCTACCGTTGCCATCCTCTCCCGCGGCGACGCTGCCGCGCGCCGGGACACGACGGCACAAAACAGCCGCTTCGTCCGCGTTTTCGAAGCACTCGCCGCGGTCGGCATCGAAGCCCGGCCGGTGATCTACGACGAGATCTTCGCCGACGCCGTCCGCGATCAACTGCTCGCCGTCGATGGCGTGCTCGTCTGGGTCGATCCGATCCATCAGGGCAAGACGCGCGAGGCCCTCGACCCGCTGCTTCGCGACGTTGCGGCGCAAGGGCCATGGGTGAGCGCACATCCCGACGTGATCCTGAAGATGGGCGTCAAGGACGTGCTCTACCGAACGCGTCATCTCGGCTGGGGAGCCGACACGCATCGCTATGACACCGCCGCAAGCTTCCGCGCCGAATTTCCTTCGCGCCTTCAGGCGAACGGTCCGCGCGTGCTCAAGCAAAATCGCGGCAATGGTGGCCAAGGGGTGTGGAAGGTGGAGGCCCTGCCCAACGCGGACGCCATGGTTCGCGTGCTGCATGCCCAACGCGGCAGTCTACCCGAGGACATGCCGCTCGATGCCTTGCTCGCCCGCTGCGAACCGTATTTCGGATGGGGCGGCTGCATCATCGACCAGGCGTTCCAACCCCGCCTGCCCGACGGCATGATCCGCTGCTACATGAGCGGCGCTGAGGTCGTGGGCTTCGGGCATCAATTGATCAAGGCGCTGATCCCGCCGCCGGAAGGCCCCGACGCACCTGAGGCGCAGCCGGGCCCACGGATCATGCACGGACCCGATGCTCCGCAATTCCAGGCGCTCCGAAGATCGATGGAGGACGAATGGACGCCGCAGCTGATGGACACGCTCGGCATCGACGAACCGTCGCTGCCGGTGATCTGGGACGCCGACTTCCTGTACGGGCCCCGCGACGCCGCCGGTACCGACACCTACGTCCTGTGCGAAATCAACGCGAGCTCATGCTTTGCGATTCCCGACGACGCGCCGGCGGCAATCGCCCGAACGGTGAAGCACCGCTTGCTCCGGACTCAAGCAGTGCGTTCGGGCGCATAACCGGCGGCCCGGCTTCGACACCCTAATGCGCAGCGCAGCGGCAGCTTTCATAGGCGACGGGATCGTGGCTGTTGACGATGCTCACGCGGTCGCCGTGGTTCAGCTTCAGCGCGCGCAGCCGCGCCTGGTTGGCGATCCGCATCTTGCGATCCATGTCGCCGCGGCGCTGGAAATAGCCGAGCATGAGCGGCACGTGCGGCGACGCGTCGAGCTGGCCGTGGTGGAAATAGCTGTCGCCGGCATGCAGCAGCCATTTCTCGCCTGATCGCACCGCGATGCCGCAATGGCCGAGTGTGTGGCCGGCGAGCGGGATCATCAGGATGTCGGCTTCCTTGTCGCCGAGCGCGCGCACGCCCTTGAAGCCGAACCAGTCCTCGCCGGCCTCGCCATAGAATGTCCAGCCCGGCCCATGGCTCCACTGCCCCGTGACATAACGCCCTTCGGGCGGCGCGGGCTTGCGCAGCACCGCCATGTCGTATTCGGCGCGGTGGACGTGGATCGCGGCATGGGGAAAGTCCGGCACGCCGCCGGCGTGGTCGCGGTCGAGATGCGTCAGCAGCACGTGGCGCACATCGCTGGGCGAGTAGCCGAGCGCCTTCACCTGCTCGACCGCCGTCTCCGCCGGATCCAGCCTCGGCGCGGTCTGGCGCAGCCATCGGCCCCCGAGCCGATCGGGCGTTGCGATATCGCCGAGACCGATGCCGGTGTCGACCAGAGCGAGTCCGTCCCTCGTCTCGACCAGCAGGCAATGGCAGACCAGGCGGGCGCGCTGGAACAGGCCGCCCGTGCCGTTCACAAGGCGGCGGCCCATGGGGCACATCGTGCCGGTGTTGAGGTGCTGGATCTTCATGGCGCGTTCCTGCTGTTGTGAGCAGGGCGTTCTTGCCACCGGGCGATCTATAGGTAAAATATTGAATATTGATACTATCTCTAGGCATATCCTATGGACATCCGCGAGCTTCGCTACTTCGCAGCCGTGTACCGCGAGCGCAATCTGACCGCGGCGGCGCGGGCTTGCTTCGTGTCGCAGCCGTCGATCTCGACCGCGATCACCCATCTGGAGGCCGAGCTCGGCACCACCCTGTTCATCCGGCACAAGAAGGGCGTCGCGCCGACCGCCTCAGCCGAGCAGTTTCATGCGCTGGCCCGCCGCATCATCGACGAGGCGGACGCCGCACGCAGCCTGTTCAGGAAGCCGAATACGAAGACCACCGTCACGCTGGGACTGATGCGCACGCTCGACATACCCCGAACGATCGCGCTGCTGAAGCCGCTGACGGCGCGCACCGACATCGCGCTCCGCCTCGTCGGCAGCGACGAGCGCGCCGATGCGCGCATCATCTCGAAGAGCATGCTCCGCGCCGACGAGCATTTCGTCGCGCTGTGGAGCGAGCGCTATGTCGCCGCACTTCCGCCCTCGCATCCGCTGACGCTGAAGGAGAAGCTGCGGACCGCCGATCTCGCCGGCGTCCCTCTGATCGACCGCTGCCATTGCGAGCAAAGCGAATTCTTCGGTCGGAGCTCACAACGAAGGCAGACCGCGGCGATCGCGCAATCGGAGGATTGGGCGATGGCGCTGGTCGCGGCCGGCGTCGGCATTGCCATCGTCCCGGAAGGCGTGGCGCGCGGCAACCCTGATGTCGCGGTGCGCGAGATCGAGGTCAGGGTCAAACGCGAGGTCGGCCTCGCCTACCGCGCGTCAGAGCCGCTGGCGGATGCGCTGAAGGAGTTTGTCGGGAAGCTCCAGAGGCAGCGGCGAAAGCCGGATCGGACCGGCCCACGGCGTAACAAGCGCAGGAAGTCCTAGCCCTTCGTGACCACGGCGCGCCCGTAAGGCGGCTGCGCCGCGACCGGCGGATTGGCGGTCTGGGCTGCGAGTTCGCCGATCAGGCGGTCGGCATCGGCGGCCATGCCGTCGGGCGCCTGGATCACCAGACGCTCCAGCGCCCAGCGATAGGACGAGACGCGCTGCTCGAGGCACAGCTGCACCCACTGGATGATCAGCGAGTTCTCCTGCATGCGCGCGACCGCATCGTCCCTCTCCCTTGGCGAGAGCTCGGAGACGCGCGCCATGGTCGCATCGCGCTTCCTGTCGAGATCGATGACGCGGATCGCGGAGCCGAAGAACGGCTCGAAACGGGTGATGTCGTTGCGCACGTCCTCGATCAGCTGCGCATAGCGCGATGAATGCGAGCGATGCGGCTCGTCGATCAGCGTGCGCCCATACATGGTGCGGTCGAACACGACCTTCTGCTGCCAGGGCGACGGCAGCGCCCTGTAGTCGCCGAATACGCTCTTCCAGGCGGGCCGCGACAGCGGCGGCTCGATCATGGGATAGGCGAGATCGCGAAGCTGGCGCTCCGCGTCGGTGAGCTGGAATTGGGACGACTTCAGGCCGACGCTGCCGGTGGCCTCGGCCCCGAGCCAGCGATGCATGTCGTCGCTGCGCATGTCAGCGCGGGTGCGGCCGAAATCGCCGCCGCTGCACGCGCCGAGCGTCGCACCGACGAGTGCGAGCAGGACGGCCGTTACGACAGGCCGGATCTGGCGGATGGCATCCGGCATTGCAAAAGCCGGATGCTAGCGGCGACGACGACGGCGCCCCGGCGCTGTGCCCTGCTCCGGCCCGCGATCGCCGCTGGTTTCTTCCGTCTGGCGCTCGATGCGGATCACGGGGAGGATCAGAATCGTTCCCGTTTCCGTACGCGGCGTGGCATCCCCCGACGAGCCTGCCCGGCGACCGGCCGGAAATTCGATAATGGTCCCCATATCAGCTCTCTATCAATTGCCGCGCGACCGAGCGCGCTGGTGCAACGTGCGTTCATTAAGATCAGTTCATGGTTAACGGGGTGTAAACGCGCCTTCCGGACCGTAACTTCACGGGCGGCCTCCCGCGTCCCGTTGCGGGACGACAACACCTGAAATGATGGGGTCGACTTCACGCCTCGTTTTCCTTAACGAGCCTTTAAAGGAACCTGCGTTAGGCTCGCGGACGAGTATCTTTTCCAGGTCGCGTATCTCTCCATGACCAAGTCGCTGTTTCCCGGATTCGACGGGCTGATGAGCCTCTCCCGTCGCGAAGGCGTTGATGTTCGCCCGACGCTGCTGCGCGTGCTGACGGACCTCTATGTCCAGGCGCCCACCCACAGCGACGACGAGCAGCGCCAGTTCATCGAGCTTGCGACGCGGCTGATCGACCAGGTCGACGATGCGACGCGCGCGGCCGTCAAGGCGAAGCTTGCGATCTATCCGCAGACGCCCGTCCCGGTCCTGCAGAAACTCGGGCTGGTTGCGACCCAGGAAGGCCGCAGGGTTCCGCTCGCGCGCGAAATTCGCAGCTCCCCGCAGGCGGCTTCGCCAGCTCGCACGCCGACCGACGCCGAGTTGCGCATGGCCGCCAACATGGCGATGCAGCCGAAGGAAGCGGCCGAGATCCACGACATGTTCTTCCGCGCCGATGCGACCCAGCGCGCGCTGGTCCTGCACAATCTGGCGCAAACCCCGCTGAAGGCCGCGCCGCGGATTCCGACCGTGCGTGCCAAGCGCGCGCTCCAGATCCTGGAGATGGCGGCAATCGCCAACGATGTCGAGAATTTCACCTACGAGCTCGGCGACAGCCTGATCCTGCCCTCGCGCGTCGCAGCCCAGATCGTCGACGATGCCGGTGGCGAAGCGCTCGCAATCGCCGCGCGCGCGCTCGACATGCCGAGCCCGAACTTCCAGCGCATCCTCCTGTTCTTCAAGCCGGAGATCGGCACGTCGGTCGATGCGGTGTACCGGTTGTCGCGGCTCTACGACCGGCTCAGCGACCGCTCCGCGCTGGTGATGCTGGCGGCCTGGCGCGGCTCGACGCTCGCAGTCACGCGCGCAAAATACCAGTCGTCGCTGCATGACAGCGAACGCCAACGCCCGCGTGCGGGCGCCAGCCAGACCCGGCCGGGCGTGCAGCCGGGCTCGGCGCCTGCGGTGCGGACGGGCACCGACGGATCGGACCGCTAGGTCTTCGCCAATTCGAGGAAGTGACGACCTTTGCGGTCCTCGGTCTCGACGATCCAGGCGTCCGGATCGAAGCGGATTTCCTTGGTGAGGCGCTCCTCGACCGCTGGCTCAGGCATCGGCTGCGCGGCAAGTGGCACGAAGAAGCGATCGACCGGCCGGCCGTCGTCATAGACGGTCTGCGGCGCCGGTACGTACAGCATCGCGTTGCCGTCGAGCAGCGACACCTTCACGAATACCGCGCCCGCCTCCTCGGCACCGCGACGACGCACCGCCCCGAACACGCCTTCGGTCTGGCACCGGCGCAGGTAGGCGGAAACCCAAATGTTTGATTTCAAACGCATGAAGAGCACGATAGGCCAGTGCTGCAATCAGCACCAGCCTTCGCACAACAATGACGCTTATTCGACGGGGTGGCCGATCGCGGCTCCGAGCTCGCGCAGCAGGCGGTCGGAGACCTGACCCGTCACCTGCATCTTGTGCTCGCGCTCGAATTTCTGGATCGCGGACTGCGTCTCTGCGCCCATCGTGCCCGTGATCTTCAAATTGCCATAGCCGTATTCGGATAGCGCGCGCTGCACGCCGGCGATACGCCGCGCGGCCGGACTCTGCGCGACGGGAATCGGCGCCGGCGGACGCGCGATGGCGACGGATTGCGGCGGCGCCGACGTCGTTTGCTTGACCAGATTGGTCATCGGATCGCCCGCGCGCGGCGTCGATGCCGTCGCCTCGACCGGCTTCTCGGGGGCCTTCTCGGCGGCGCGCTCGACAGGCTTGGGCTCGGCGCGGAATTCCGTCGCTCTCGGCTCCAGCGGCGAGGTATCCGCGCCGACGGGGCGCGGACGCGGCAAGGGGTTCGACAGCGGCACGGACGACGGCGCGGGAAGATTGATCACGGTGCCGAACATCGGCGCCGGATGCCGGCCGGTCTGAAGGAACAGCGCGTTGGCAACGATCGCGCTGACTGCGGCGACGGCGACGAGACCGGCCAGCGTGTCCTTGGGACTGTGCAGCAGGATGCGCATCGCAAGATTGCGCTCGGTCTCGACATCGATGACCGCGGCCTTGGCGCCACGGCGGCGCGGAGCGGCTTCGTCCTTGGCAGACTTCTTAGGCACTTTTCTTCACCAGAGCTGGTTGGTCGTGAGATTGGTCCTGAAGCTCCTGGCGCGGCACCGGCGTCAGCGTCGCGATCTTGCTCTCGGCCGCCATTCTATCGGACGTCTTGGCCTGCGGCGGCGTGTAGACGAGCGGCAATCTGACGGTGACGGAGGTGCCCTCGCCGAGCCTGCTTTGTACAGTCAATTCGCCGAGATGCAACGCCACCAGACTCTTCACGATCGAAAGCCCGAGACCCGTGCCTTCGTGACGGCGCTGATAGGTCTTCCCGGCCTGGAAGAACGGCGCACCGATGCGCTTGAGATCATCGGCCGCAATGCCGACACCGGTGTCGCTGATGCGCAGCGCGAGCTGCGATCCGGACACCGCGGCCGATACGGCGACCTGACCGCCGCGCTCGGTGAACTTGATGGCGTTGGCGACGAGATTGAGCACGATCTGCTTGAAGGCGCGCGGATCGCCGGTCATGACAGGCAGGTCCTGCGGCGCATCGGTGATGAGGTCGATGCCGTTCTCCCGCGCCTTCAGCGCCAGCAGATTGCAGCAATGCATCAGAGAGGCGCGCGGCGTGAACGGTTCCGACGCAATCTCGAAATTGCCCGATTCCATCTTCGACATGTCGAGGATGCCGTTGACGACCGACAGCAGATGCTGGCCGGAATCGTTGATGAGCTGGGCATATTCCTTGCGTTGGGCCGCACCCAGCATCAGGGTCTGCTCCTGCGCGATCATCTCGGAGAAACCGATGATGGCGTTGAGCGGCGTGCGCAGCTCGTGGCTCATGGTGGCGAGGAAGCGGGTCTTGGCAGCATCGGCCGCTTCCGCGGCGCTGCGCGCCTGATCGAGCGCCTGCTCCGCGAGCTTGCGATCGGTGACGTCGCGCATCACGCCGACGACTTCCGCCTCGCGCGTGGCATCGCCGTCAATATCCTGGCGGCCGATATCCTGGTCGAGCGGCCGGCAGCGCATCTCGACCCAGATGAAATCGACCTGGCCACGCTCCGATCCGGCCGGCTCCCGCCGCAGCCGGAACTCGACGCTGCGCACGTCGCCGCGCGCGGCATCGGAGAGCGCGGTGAGATAGGCCGGACGATCGGCGACATGGACGCGGTCGAACAGGCCGTGGCCGAGCAGCTGCGCGACGGGCATGCCGAGCATGGCTTCCACCGCCGGCGAGATGAACTGCACCGCGCCGTTGCGCCGATGCCGCGAGATGACGTCGCTCATGTTGCGCGCCAGCAGCCGATAGCGCTCTTCCTCGCGCAACAGCAGTGCAACGCTGGTGCGCGCGAGCGATTCCGCACCGAAGGCGAGGCCCGCGGCATAGAGCGTCGCCGAGGCGACGCCGAACGCCATCAGCACGCCGCGTTGTGCGGCGCTGGCGTCTCCAGCCGGAAGCCAGCCGAGCTGGCCGGCAAAGATCAGGACGCCGGCGCAGGACAGCGCAAGCAGGGAGGCAAAGGCCGCGACGCGGCGCGAGGCCGACAACGCGGCTTCCAGGGGAACCACGACCAGCCAGATCGCAGCGAATGATTCGATGCCGCCGGTGGTGCCGGCAACCGCCATGATCAGGCCGGCGAGCGCCAGCGACGACAGCACATGGGCGCCTTCATAGCGGCCGGTGCGCGACAGGAACCATGACAGGAGAATGGGGGCGATCAGCCACGCGAAGGCGGCGACCTCGATCGCGCTCGGCACGCCGCGCGTGGCGAGATAGACCGGGAATGCGGCAAACGCGGCCAGGCTGCCGAGCAGCCGCGGCGCCATGAAGGCGCGATGGCGCGCTCGCGTCAGCGCGTCGTAACGCGCGGAGGGATGCAGCAGTGCATCGAGACAATCGCGGATGATACTCAAAACTGTCACGGGTCTCGCGCTTCGGCCCACTCGTCGAGAAGACGCGCCGGAACGCCTCCTTATCGTTGAGCCACCGTGTCAGAGCGACCTTAAACGAGTGCTAAGGCAATGCGGCCCGCCGCCGGACACTGTGTCATCGCGGAGATTTTTAGGCGATTTGACCACGTCATCATCGGGGATGGTGAACACAGGGTTTCACCAGTCCCCGCATGGTTTCGAATTGGTGGACAAGCGGCGCCACCGGAATCACGGGGCTCCGGCGTCAATCGAAAATTTACGACGTGGCGGTTCGGGAAGATTCTTGCGTAGATTTTCCGCGAATTAAGCGGAAGGCAATCACTTGCGATTTATCGAGAGTTGCTAGGTCCGGCGCCTCGCGGGCATCGCCGCGGCGGGATCTAACATACAGGTCGATAAGATGCGCTTTCTGCTCCGCATCACATTCTGGCTCGGGCTGGTGCTGGTGCTCCTGCCGCGGGACAAGACGCCCGAATCGGAGAAGCTGCCGCAGATCGGCGCCGCCGATGCGGTGCAGGCTGCGACCGCGGCCGTCTCCGACGTGACCCAGTTCTGCAAGCGCCAGCCGGCGGCCTGCGAGGTCGGCGGCCAGGCCGCGACCATCATCGGCCAGCGCGCACAGGACGGCGCGAAGAAGATCTACCAGATCATCAACGACAAGAAAGAACAGCTCGAGAAGACCGACAAGAAGGCGCCCGATCATACCGGCTCGATCGCGCTGGCCGGCGAAGGCGATGCCGCCTCGGGCGAGGCGCCGCGCGACACCCTGAGCCAGGACGACCTCGCGCTGGAATGGCGCGGCCCTGCGGCGGCGCCGGCGAATTAGCGGCCAAACCCTATCGATTTCGCCTCCTCGCATCCTTATATTGGCCTGAACGGGAACATTGGGCCAGCATGACGACGATCGACGAAATCAGGGACAATTTCGAGCTCCTGGACGAGTGGGACGACCGCTACCGGTACGTCATCGAGCTCGGCCGCACCCTGGAACCGATGCCCGAATCCGAGCATTCGGCCGAGAACAAGGTGAATGGCTGCGTCAGCCAGGTCTGGCTCCAGAAGCTGGTCGATCGCGATGGCGGCGCCCCGATCCTGAAATATCGCGGCGACAGTGACGCCCACATCGTGCGCGGGCTGGTCGCGATCGTGCTCTCGCTTTACTCCGGCCGCACGCCACAGCAGATCCTTGCGACCGACGCGATCGCGGTGTTCAACGAATTCGGCTTTCGCGATCATCTGACGCCGCAGCGCTCCAACGGCCTGCGCTCGATGGTCGAGCGCATCAAGACCGACGCGAAAGAGGCGCTCGCGGAAGCCACCTGAAGCGGTTACTTCCGCTTCCGCTGCTGCTGTCCCAGTCCCATCTGCTTTGCCAGTTGCGAGCGCGCCACCGCGTAGTTCGGCGCGACCATGGGATAGTCGGCCGGCAGGCCCCATTTCTCGCGATATTGCTCCGGCGTCATGTTGTACTGGGTGCGCAGATGGCGCTTCAGCGACTTGAAGCGCTTGCCGTCTTCCAGACAGACCAGATAGTCCGGCGCGATCGACTTCTTCAGCGACACCGCCGGCTTGGCCGGCTCGAGCGGCGCGGTCTCGGTGCGGCCTGACGAGACGCGCACCAAGGCGCCATGCACCTGGCTGATCAGGTTCGGGATATCGGCCGCCGGCGTCGGGTTGTTGCCGACATAGGCGGACACGATGCTCGCCGTCAGCTCGATGAAATTCTTAGCCCCGTTATCCGACATGGGCCCGACCTTTCCCTGACCTTGCGTCTCGCCGGAGAGACGACGCCTAAGTATTCCGTGTCAACAATACATTCGGCCGAAATAAGACGACTGACGAATATGAGCTGATTACTGACGAAGTGACAAGAACGATGGCGCTCTACTTGGACGCGGCGGCCTCAGGACCGCTGGTCGAGATGGGCGCGCAGTTCGTCGATCGAGGCGAAGCGCATCATGCCTTCCGGCATCTGCGCTTCGATCGAGCCATCGGAATAGAGCGAATAGGCCATGCCGTCGACGATACCCGATTTGAGCACGGTCACGGGCGCCTGCTCGACCGGCGTCGGTTCGGGGGGAGGCGGCGGCGGGCCGGGCTCGGTAAAGATCGACGGGGAGCGCGGCGGCGGGCGACGCCCGGCGGCCGGCGGTTCCGGTGGCCGCATACGGTCCGGCCTCGGCCAGGCATCGTCGAAGCTCGCCGGCTGACTCTCCGGGCCGGCCGGTTCCGTGGGCTCGTCATGAGGCTGCGGCGGCAAGCTCTCTGTCGCCTTCGCCTCCGCGCGCTCGCGCTCCTTGCGGGAGGACGATGCGAACAACAGGTTGCGGCGGCGCGGCGCTTCCGGAGCCGCAGGCGGTGTCGGAGCTTCCGGCTCCGGCGGCGGTTCGGCGCGCGGCCGCTCGCGCGCGGCGGCCTCGCTCTGCCACGGCGGCAGACCCGCGGCCGGTGGTGGCTCGGTTTTCGTCGCCGGTGCCGGGAACGGCTCGGACACTGGCGCGCCAGGCACCGCGAGGCCCGGCAGCACGGGCCTGACCCGAACCTCGGCCGGCGCGGCCGATCCGGCCAGCCGGCGGGCGATGCCCTTCAGTTCCACGACCACGACGTAAAGGCCGGCCAGTAACATTCCGGAGCAGACGCCAATGGTGCCGGAGATTATGAGGGTGCTACCGAGGCTGGCCTCCCTAACGGTGAAGCCGAACAGGATCGTAAGGAGGCCCGCCAGGACGGCGAAAATCCCCACAATCAACAATGCCAAGCTCATCGAACTCACCCCTGGTCGCGCAGCCGTGCGCGACACCCGTTACGCCACGATACCGTCATACGGTGTTCCACGCCAACGGCGAATTAGAGCCTGCGTTCCTAAAGGGAAGGATATCAGGGACTTATTCACATTCCCTTCAGCTACCACCCGCTACTTCTAACCTGCTCTCAACTGTCTGGATTTGCTGCGTCGCATCAGGATTTTAGCCATAATGCCCAATTACTTGGTAATGGAACTGCGCTATAGGGATTCCGGGGAAGTGGCCCGCGGGCACCAGCAGGGCCAAGAGGGGATTCCGGGTCACCAATAGCCATGACATCCATCACGACTTCGGCGATCGACACGCCTCTGCGGCGCTCGGTTGAACGGACTTGCGACGATCTCGCCATGCTGGTGCTGGCTGCGGTCGCCGTCATTGCAGGCTTGACCTTCCGCGACTACGGGCTCGGCTGGGACGATTACACCCACGCTGAATATGCCGACCTGCTGCTGCGCATGTTCGGTTCCGGCTTCAGGGACACCGCGGCGCTCTCTTTCGCGAATCTCTACATGTATGGCGGCGGCTTCGACATGGTCGCGGCTCTCCTGCACAAGGTCATTCCGCTCGAGCTGTTCGAGACGCGACGCATGCTCGGCGCCATGGTCGGCGTGATCGGGCTTGCGGTGACGTGGCGGCTCGGCCGCCGCATCGGCGGGCCCCTTGCCGGTCTTGCCGCGCTCCTGCTGCTCGCGCTCTGCCCGATCTTCTACGGCCACATGTTCATGAACCCGAAGGATGCGCCCTTCGCGGTGGCCATGATCATCCTGATGCTGGGCCTCGTCCGTCTCGCCGAGGAATATCCGCAGCCGTCGCCGCGCACAATCCTGATCGTCGGCCTGGGTGCCGGCCTCTCGCTCGGCTGCCGCGTCCTCGGCGGCCTCGCACTGGTCTACGCCATGATCGGCTTCATGCCGCTGTTCCTGGAGGAGCTGCGCACCGAAGGCGCCCGCGAAGCAGCCCGCCGCTTCGCCCATGTCGTCTACGTGCTGCTGCCCGGCCTCGTGTTCGGCTATCTCGTGATGGGCCTGATCTGGCCGTGGTCGATCATGGAGCCCGGCAATCCCTTCGAGGCCCTGACCTATTTCTCGCACTTCTTCGAGAAGCCCTGGAAGGAGATGTTCGACGGCGCGATCGTGTCCGTGCCCGACATGCCCTGGTCCTATCTGCCGACGCTGTTCGCGCTGCAGCTTCCCGAGGTGATGCTGGTGCTGATGGGCGGCGCCGTGGTTAGCACCTTCGCGATGCTGCCGCGCCGCGAGGTTCCGGCGCGCCGCAAGACCATCCTCTTGATGCTGACGCTGGCGGCGACCCTGCCGCTCGCGATCGCGATGGTAAAGCGGCCGGCGCTGTACAACGGCATCCGCCATTTCGTCTTCGTGATCCCGCCGATGGCGGTGCTCGGCGGCGTCGCCTTTGCCTGGGCCATGGAGCGCCTGCGCACCAACCACCGCACCTGGCAGCCCGTCGTGCTCGCGACCTTCTGCTTCGGCCTCGCGCTGTCGCTGGCCGAGATGATCCGGCTGCATCCCTATCAATACACGCACTTCAACCACATCGCCGGCACCGTGCGCGGCGCCGACGACCGCTTCATGCTGGACTATTGGGGCCTTGCGCTGAAGCAGGCCTCGGACGAATTGCGCGAGCAGATCGTCGAGCGGCAGGAAGTGGCGCCGGGCAACCGCAAATGGAAGGTCGCGGTGTGCGGTCCGCAGCGCCCGGCCCAGGTCGCGCTCGGGCCCGACTTCACCATCGGCTGGGATTCCAACGCGGCCGATTTCGCGATGACGCTCGGCGAGTTCTACTGCAAGGGCCTCACTGCGCCCGTGATGGTCGAGATCAAGCGCGACGACGTGGTGTTCGCCCGCGTCTACGACATCCGCGGCCGTAGCATTTCCAGCCTGCTGTCGATCCCGGCGCCGTAATAATTTTCTCCGGGAGCTTTCGGGAAGGCGCCCCCCATTTCGCGGAGCCTGTCATCGGGCGGCGCTTCGCGCCGACCCGTTGGCTCCATGCGGGCTACGCGTGGCTGCTGCGATTTGACCGCCTTGCCGCCAGCCTCACCCGCGACTACGCTCCCTCCCCGCAACAACGATGTTCGGAGAGATAAGCCATGTCGCCAGCGGAAGCGCGCCTGAAGGAAGTGCCGTCGAACATGACGGAGGCGGAGTGGCAGCAACGGGTCAATCTCGCCGCCTGCTACCGCCTCGTCTCGCTGTACGGCTGGGACGATCTGGTCGACACCCACATCTCCGCCCGCGTGCCCGGCCCCGACCATCATTTCCTCATCAACCCCTACGGACTGATGTTCGACGAGATCACGGCATCGAGCCTCGTCAAGGTCGACCTGCACGGCAACCAGCTCTCCGAGAGCGAGTACAGCATCAACCCGGCCGGGTTCACCATCCATTCGGCGATCCACGAGGTGCGCGAGGACGCAATCTGCGTGCTGCATCTCCACACGCTCGACGGCACCGCGGTGTCGAGCAGCGCGGAAGGGCTGCTGCCGCTGAACCAGACCGCCCAGCTCGTCACCCACGACCTCGCCTATCACGACTACGAGGGCATCGCGCTCGATCACGACGAGCGGCCGCGGCTGCAGAAGGACCTCGGCGACCACAACCACATGCTGCTGCGTAACCACGGCACGCTGACGGTCGGCCGGTCGGTCGCCTCCGCGTTCGAGCGCATGTACCATCTCGAGCGCGCCTGCTCGATGCAGGTGCGCACGCGCGCTCTGGGCACGCCGGTCTACCCGGTTGAGGAGATTGCGATCGAGAAGAACACCGAGCTGCTCGCCAACCGCGACCGCGCCGAGCTGCGCGCCACCAACCTGGTCTGGCCGCCGCTGCTGCGCAAGCTCGACCGCGAGCTTCCGGGCTACCGGTCTTGAGATTTTGCGGATTTGGTGTAGGGTAGCGTTCAATGAACCTCTACGCCTTTTGGAATGAAACGCCGCCCAATTCCGGGCGGCGTTTTTATTTGCGCCGTCATTGCGAGGAGCGAAGCGACGAAGCAATCCAGACTGTGCCCGTGGAGGGATTCTGGGTTGCTTCGCTACGCTCGCAATGACGAGGAGAGAGTCTTCGTAGGGTGGGCAAAGCGACTCGTCCGCCGTAGCTCGAAGAGCGAAGGCGATCGCGGAGAGATGGTGGGCACGGCGCTTTGCGCCTTTGCCCACCCTACGGCACCGCGCCTATGTCACGTCCGCGAGCGCAGCGAGGATCCGCGCCCAGGAGCGGATGCCCTTCTGGAAACTCCGCAGGTCGTATTTCTCGTTCGGCGAATGGATGTTGTCGTCGTCCAATCCGAAGCCGACCAGCAGCGAGTCGAGCCCAAGCGTCCGCTTGAAATCGGCGACGATCGGGATCGAGGCGCCCGAACCCATCAGCACGGTCTCCTTGCCCCACTCCTCGGTCAGCGCCTTGCTGGCGGCGGCGAGCGGTTTCATGTTCCAGTCGAGCGCCACCGCGGGCGCGGCGGAATGATCGCCGAACTCGACCTTGCAGTCGCCCGGAAGCCGCGCCGCCACGTAGTCGCGAAAAGCCTTGCGGATCTTCTGGGGGTCCTGCCCCTCGACCAGGCGGAACGAGACCTTGGCCGAGGCGTGCGACGGGATCACCGTCTTGGAGCCTTCGCCGATATAGCCGCCCCAGATGCCGTTGACGTCGCAGGTCGGACGCGACGAGGCCTGCTCGATCAGCAGCCGGCCCTTCTCGCCGGCGGGGATCGACAGACCGATCGGCTTGAGGAACATCTCCGGCGTGAGGTTCAGCTTCTTCCACTGCTCCAGGATATCGGGCGGCAGATCCTTCACGCCGTCATAGAAGCCGGGGATGGTGATGCGGTTGTCGTCGTCGAACAGGCCGCCCAGGATTTTCGTCAGCACCCGAATCGGGTTCATGGCGCTGCCGCCGAACACGCCGGAATGCAAATCGCGATTGGCGGCGGTGATCTTCAGCTCTTCATAGAGCAGACCGCGAAGCGACGTCGTGATCGCGGGCGTGTTGCGGTCCCACATGCCGGTGTCGCAGACCAGCACGTAGTCCGCTTTGAACTCGTCCTTGTTGGCCTCGATGAACGGCACGAAATTCTTGGAGCCGACCTCCTCCTCGCCTTCGATCAGGAAGGTGATGTCGATCGGCAGCGAGCCGGTCACTTTCTTCCAGGCGCGGCAGGCCTCGACGAAGGTCATGACCTGGCCCTTGTCGTCCTCGGCGCCGCGCGCGACGATGATCTTGCGGCCGTCGGCGTGGTCGGTCACGGCAGGCTCGAACGGCGGACGG
>NZ_JBVVPO010000013.1:0-22109 GCF_055811795.1 Bradyrhizobium sp. MI1.7 | reverse complement strand
CCCGCGGGGCGTCGCCCCGGCGGCCCCCTACTCCGCGCCAAAAAAACCCCCGGGGGGGGGGGGGGGGGGCGCGGCCGCGCCGCGGCGGGGGGGGGGGGGGGGGGGGGCCCCCACTTCAGTGGCGACACCGAGGCTCGCGATGTCCTTGGCGAGATGCTCGGCCGCGGCCTTGCAGTCGGCGGCAAAAGCCGGATCCGCAGAGATCGACTTGATCCGCAACAGCGAGAACAGACGCTCCAGGCTGTTGTCAAAATCCTTGTCGATGTGATCGAGCACCGATTGAAGCTGCGCATTGGCCATGGTCGTATTCCTGACTTTTGAGTCTCAAGAGGTACCGGGTTTTAGCGCTGCCGCAGCCTCGGAGCCAGCCGCAACCGGCGGATGCCGGATGTGCCATGCGAGGCTACCCGCAAGAATGGCGGTCGCGACAAGGTTATTGCCCCAGGCCTGGATGACATTGGGAAACCACGGCAGCGACAGCAGCATGAGGATGCCGGCGGCGCCCAGCGCGAGCCAGGTTCCCAGCCGCACGTTCGGTCGCGCGTCGAAGGCGGCGCGATGCATCAGCACCGTCATCGGGAAGAACAGCCACATGAAGTAGTATTGCCGCGCCAGCGGCGATGCCACCGTCATCAGGCAGAACAGGATGCCGAGCTCCTCCGCATCCGAGCGCGCCGTTCGCCGCGCTTGCGACGGCATCACCGCGAGGAAGCCGAGCCCGAGCAACGCCGATAACGCCAGCACGATCAAGTTCGCCGTCTTGTAGTCGACGTCGATGACATTCATCGTGCGCGGTGGCTTGCTGGGATCTTCCTGATTGTAGTTGATCGGGCGGACCAGGCGATGCGTGACGGCAATCAGCGACTGGTTGACCCACGACCAGTTCTGCTCGTCGCGCTGGCCAAAGCCCTTTTCCGAGCTCGTGCCGACCATGCCCTGATACCAGGTCTTGAGCTCGGCCGCGTTGCGCTCGAAGCCGCGGATCGGTGCAGGCACGACATAGAGAAGGATGCCGGTGAAAGCGACCGTCGCGACGGTGGCCGCCCACTTCCTGCGCCAGATCAGATAGGGCAGCACCGCGATCGGAAACACCTTGATGGCGGTGGCGAGCGCGAACAGGAAGCCTGCGAGCCAGGAGCGCTGATGCTGCAACGACCAGAAGCCCCACAGCATCATCGCCAGCAGCACGAGGTTCGGCTGGCCGAGGTCGAACATGTCGAACACGAAGGTCACGGTGACGATGGCCGGCAGCGCTTCGAGCCACGGGCCGGGCCTGCGGCCCGATCCCGTCATGGCATTGGAGAAGTTGCCCGTGTACCACCATGCCACCACGTTCAGGATCGACAGCACGACATAGAGCGGGATCTTGCCGAACCAGCTCGGGATCGCCAGCAGGATCGCCGGCAGCGGTGGATAGATGAATTCGAAATACTCGCCGATCTCGTCGGGATAGAGCGACCCGCCGTGCAGCACCTGCTGTCCGGCCCAGTACCACAGCCCATAATCCTTGGTCTTGCCGTGGCCGAATATCTCGGGAACGAGCACGTCGGCGGTCAGGAGGACGCAGCAGATCAGGAAGAGCAGATCGAGCGGCGCACGTAGCGACAAGGCTCTGTGCGGGCCAAGTTTGTCTGATAGATTCGGTGATGTCACATTATGTCCCGTCGGCAACAAATAGCACGTAGCAGACCGACGGACGCTTGGAGAACCCCCCTCACCTGAATTTATGGTGTTCGGCCTCGCCCGGCGTGCGGGGCAATCGCATCTAAACACTCGCGAGATCTCGTCATGCCCGGGATTGTCCCGCCTGCGCGGCCGAAGCCGCTTCGGCGAGGCGAAGGCCCGGGCATCCAGGTTCTTAGAGCTGCAAGTAAGGCGTGGATGGCCGGGACAAGCCCGGCCATGACGCTGTGGAGGCTTGGTGCCTCAAACCTGGCTTCTCTGCCTAACGACGCAGCAGCCCGCCGAGCGCGCCTCGCACCAGGGTGCGGCCGATCGAGCCACCGAGCTGGCCGGCGACCGATTTGCCGAGATTGGCCGCCATCCCCCCGATCACCTGGTTGGTGACCGATCGCGTCACGTCGCGCGCAATGACCTGGCCCGCCGACAGGCGGCCGCGCTTGACGTTGGTGCCGAAGATGGTGCCGACCATCGAGCCGATCTGGCCGAGAATGCCGCCGCCACCTCCGTCGGCCGCACCGGCATCGGCAGTCGCAGCCGTGCCGGCAATCCGCTTCTGGATCATCTCGTAGGCAGATTCGGCATCGACAGCGGTGTCGTATTTGCCCTTCACCGGGCTCGCATCCATGATCGCCTTGCGCTCTTCCGGCGTGATCGATCCGATGCGGGCCGATGGCGGCCGGATCATGACACGCTCGACCATCGTCGGCGTGCCGTTGCCTTCGAGGAAGGACACCAGCGCCTCGCCCTTGCCGAGCTCCATGATCACCTTGGCGGTGTCGAGCTTCGGGTTGGGCCGGAAGGTCTGGGCCGCTGCGGCGACCGCTTTCTGGTCGCGCGGGGTGAAGGCACGCAGCGCATGCTGCACACGGTTGCCCAATTGCCCGAGCACGCGGTCGGGCACGTCGACGGGGTTTTGCGTCACGAAATAGACGCCGACGCCCTTGGACCGGATCAAACGCACCACCTGCTCGATCTTGTCCATCAACGCCTTCGGCGCATCGTTGAACAACAGATGTGCCTCGTCGAAGAAGAACACCAGCTTCGGCTTCGGCAGGTCGCCGGCCTCGGGCAGCTCTTCGAACAATTCTGACAGCATCCACAGCAGGAATGTCGCGTAAAGCCGTGGACTCTGCAGCAGCTTGTCGGCAACAAGGATGTTGACCATGCCGCGGCCGTCGCGGTCGGTCTTCATGAAGTCCTTCAGCGTCAGCGCCGGCTCACCGAAGAATTTGGTGCCGCCCTGGTTCTCGAGCACCAGAAGCTGGCGCCGGATGGTGCCGACGGTGGCCTTGGTGACGTTGCCAAAACCCTGGGCCTCCTTCTTGATGTCGGCAAGCGGGCTTTCCTCGGCGTCCGCCCCCTTCTTGCCGGCATCCGGCACGATGGCATCGAGCAGCGCGCGCAGATCCTTCATGTCGATGAGGGTCAGCCCGTTGTCGTCGGCGACGCGGAAGGCGACGTTGAGCACTCCTTCCTGCACGTCGTTCAGGTCGAGCATGCGCGCGAGCAGAAGCGGCCCCATCTCCGTGACGGTCGCCCGCACCGGATGGCCCTGTTCGCCGAACACGTCCCAGAACACCGTCGAGAACTGGTCGGGCTGGAACGTCAGCCCCATCTCGGTGGCACGCTTGACAATGAAATCCTTGGCCTCGCCGACCTCGGAGATGCCGGAGAGGTCGCCCTTGATGTCGGATGCGAAGACCGGAACGCCGGCGCGCGCAAATCCTTCCGCCATGACTTGCAGCGATACCGTCTTACCGGTCCCGGTTGCACCCGTGACGAGGCCGTGTCGATTGGCAAGCGCCAGCGTCAGCCATGCCTGCTCGTCTCCCTTGCCGACGAAGATCTTGTCGTCGGTGTCGCCGAGCTTGCTGTCCTGTGCGGTCATGCTTCTCTCTGATCTCTCTGCCGTGTTTCGCCTATTGAAACTCGAATGCACCTGCTCCGTAGTTTAACGCATGTCGCGTGCGGATTAAAACCGTTCAACGCGCCCCGAGCATGCGACATTGTCGGAAACATACCGCCGACATCAGCCGAAAGTAGGAATGACGCGTTCGCACCGCGGCAATTTTTCGCTGAATCCATCTCCGCTCTTGCATCGTTGCAACACTTTTCGCGCCTTCGAGAGTGAATCGGAACCTTGCGTACGTTCATCGCTTGTATTTCACATCGCTCCGGATCAAGATCATTTCGGAAGCAATACTCGGGCATGCAAACCGGCTGAGGGGCGGGCCTTATGGACGAGCTGATCGGGCGGCTGGCGTCGAACGCCAGCATAGATGGTGCTGTGGCTGAAAAGACCGTCGGCATTATCCTGGGCTTCCTCCGCAGCGAAGGTCCTTCCGAGAACGTCGAAGCGCTGATCGATCAGATTCCCGGTGCAGAAGCGGCGATAGAAGCGTCCAGGAGCGGCGGCGGACTGTCGCGGCTGATGGGCGGCGGCCTGATGGCCGTCGGCACGCGCCTGATGGGCCTGGGACTTGGCATGTCCGAGATTCAGAACGTTGCCCGTGAACTTTTCCGCTACGGCCGAGACAAAATCGGAGCGGATCAGATGGGCAAGATCATCGCGGGGACGCCGGGCCTCAGCCAGTTCGCCTGAGCGACGCTTTTCATATCGAGCATCATGACATATCCGATCTCCGAGATTGAGGGCCTGCCAGCCTTTGCCGCCAACAAATTGAAGGCGCAAGGAATCCGCACGACCGACGCGCTGCTCGAGGCGGCCTCGACCGTGAAGGGTCGCAAGGCGCTCGCCGCCAAGACCGGCATCAGCGAGCAGCAGTTGCTGGAATGGGCCAACGTCTCCGACTACATGCGCATTCCCGGGATGGGCCGGGCCAAGGTCGGCCTCGTCCGCGCCGCCGGCGTCACCACCGTGCGCGAGCTCGCTTATCGGAATCCGGCACGGCTGGCCCAGAGCATGCGGGAAGCCAACGTGAAGAAGAAGCTCGTCCGCATCCTGCCCTCGGAAAAATCGGTCGGCGACATCATCGCCAAGGCGAAGAAGCTGCCGCCGAAGATCACGTATTAGGGCATCTCCCTCGGCATACGACCTGCCGCGTTAGCTCTCGGTGTCATACCCGCGAAGGCGGGGTATCCAGTACGCCGCGGCTCCTCCGTATCACCGCACGGCCTCGGAATACTGGATTGCCCGCTTTCGCGGGCAATGACAGCGGAGGCGATCGATGCTCCGCGAACACATCGACATTCGCCACCTCCCACCTTGAATCCCCCCTCCCCGACCGCTAAAGCGGGCCGCATGAATGCCTCGCCCTCCCCATCCGTCCCGCCGGCCGGCTCGGCCGGGCCCGACGTGCTGCGGACGCTGCTGGAGCGGCCGATTCCGGCAGTGATGGGCGTGCTCAACGTCACCCCGGATTCCTTCTCCGACGGCGGCGAGTTTATCGCGCCCGAGCTGGCGCTTGCGCGGGCGCGGGCGATGATCGAGGCCGGCGTCGACATCATCGACATCGGCGCCGAGTCCACCCGGCCCTACACGGGCGCCCGGCCGGTGACGGCCGCGGACGAGCTGGCCCGGCTGAAGCCGGTGCTGTCAGGCGTGGTGGCGCTGGGCGTCCCCGTGTCGATCGACAGCATGAAGGCTGAAGTCGTAGCCTTTGCGCTCGACCAAGGCGCTGCGATCGCCAACGACGTCTGGGGCCTGCAGCGCGACACCGGCATGGCACAGCTCATCGCCGCGCGCGGCGTCCCCGTCATCGTCATGCACAACCGCGAGGCCGTCGATTCCGCCATCGACATCGTCACGGACATGAAAGCGTTCTTCCTGCGCTCGCTCGATATCGCCGCCAAGGCCGGCATCGCGCGCGACAAGATCGTACTCGATCCCGGCATCGGCTTCGGCAAGACGGCCGAGCAGAGCATGACCGCGCTGGCGCGGCTGCGCGAATTCGACATGTTCGGCCTGCCGATCCTCGTTGGTGCCTCGCGAAAACGCTTCATCGCCTCGGTGTCGCCCTCGGAGCCGAAGGAACGGCTCGCCGGCTCGATCGCTGCGCATCTGATCGCCGCACAGCGCGGCGCCAAAATCATCCGCACGCATGACGTCGCCGAGACCTTGCAGGCCCTGCGGGTCGCGAATGCAATCGAGAGCAAGCAATGACCGATACGATCTTCGTCACCGGCCTGTCGATCCACGCCCGCCACGGCGTGATGGATCACGAGACCGAAGTCGGCCAGCGCTTCGTCATCGATCTCGAGCTCTATACCGATTTGTCGGAGCCGTCGCGCAGCGACCGGCTCGCCGATACGGTGTCCTATGCCGAAGTCGTGGCGACCACGACGGCGGCGTTCAAGAACACCAACTACAAGCTCCTGGAGCGGGCGGCCGGCGCGGTCGCCGATGCCATCCTGTCGCACTTCCCGCGCATCCGCGCCGTGAAGATCACCGTGCACAAGCCGCATGCGCCGATCGCCGCGATCTTCGACGACGTCGGCATCATGCTGACGCGCTCGCGGCATCCTTGATATGGCGAGCGTGCTGATCGCACTCGGCGGCAATGTCGGCGATGTCCGCGCGACGTTCCGGAAGGCGATCTCGCACATCTGCGGCATGGCGCAAGCCGCGCTGATCGCGCGCTCCTCGGACTATGCGACGCCGCCCTGGGGCGACGAGGACCAGGATCCCTTCATCAATGCCTGCGTCGAGATCGAAACCAGCCTCGATCCGCATGCGCTCCTGTTCGTGATGCATAAGGTCGAGCAGAAATTCGGCCGCACACGGAACAAGGAGAGGCAATGGGGCCCGCGCACGCTCGATCTCGACATGATCGCCTATGACGATGTCAGCTTGCAGAAACCCGACCTGACCTTGCCGCATCCGCGCTTGTTCGAGCGCGCCTTCGTGCTGGTGCCGCTGGCCGAAATCGCGCCCGACCGCGTGATCTCAGGCATTCGTGTGCGTGACGGGCTTGCCAGCGTCTCGACGCAAGGCATTGAGCGGCTTCCGGATACCGGTTAACCAAAAACAACCGTTTGCAGCGACGGCCGGCCGTGGCAATTTCGCCCGCGAACAACAAGATTTTTGGGAGCCCTTGGCCGTATGACCTCCGTGACTGACGACCTGCCGCTGGCGGCGGATTTCCCCAAGGCCACGGTCGACGACTGGCGCAAGCTGGTCGACGGCGTGCTGAAGGGCGCGCCGTTCGAGAAGCTGGTCGGCAAGACTTATGACGGCCTCAAGATCGACCCTCTCTATCCGCGCGCCCGGGGCGTTGCGCCCGTGGTGGGACGGCCTGCCGCCGCGCCGTGGCAGATCATGCAGCGGATCGACCATCCCGATGCGGCGCTCGCGAATGCGCAGGCGCTGACCGATCTCGAAAATGGCGCGACGGGTCTCGCGCTGGTGTTCGCCGGCGGCAGTGGCGCTCACGGGTTCGGGCTGGAACCTTCGGCCGATGCGGTCGCAAAGGTCTTCAAGGATATTCATCTCGATGCCGGCATCGGCATCGAGCTCCAGATCGGTCCGCAATCGCGGATGGCGGCGATCCATGTCGCGGAATATGTGAAGAGCAACGGCCTCGATCCCGCCGCCTGCAACATCCGCTTCGGGCTCGATCCGCTTGCGGCCGGCGCGGTGTGGGGTCACAGCCCCTACACATGGGACGAGATCGTTCCGGCCGTCACCGGCGCCATCAAGGGGCTCGCCGCGCTCGGCTTCAAGGGACCGTTCGCGTCCGCCGACGGGCGCGTGATCCACGATGCCGGCGGCTCCGAGGTGCAGGAGCTCGCGTTCGTGCTCGCCTGCGGCGTCGCCTATCTGCGCGCGATCGAGGGCGCCGGCGTTCCGCTGGAGCAGGCGCAGGACATGATCTATGCGCGGCTCTCTGCGGATGCCGACCAGTTTTTGACAATGGCAAAATTCCGTGCACTGCGGCTGCTGTGGGCGCGCATCGAGACGGCGTGCGGGCTGACGCCGAAGCCGCTGTTCATTGCCGCCGATACGGCCTGGCGCATGCTGGCGCAGCGCGATCCTTACGTGAACATGCTGCGCGCGACCATCGCGACATTCGCGGCCGGGCTCGCCGGCGCCAATGCAATCACCGTGCTGCCGCATACGCTGGCGCTCGGGCTGCCTGATCCATTCGCGCGGCGCGTGGCGCGCAATACGCAAGCCCTGCTGCTGGAAGAAAGCAACCTCGCCAAGGTCAGCGATCCCGCCGCCGGCGCGGGCGGCATCGAGACATTGACCGCACAGCTTTGCGACGCCGCCTGGGTGCTGTTCCAGGACAGCGAGAAAGCCGGCGGCGCCTTCGCCGCGCTTCAGCAAGGTCTGTTCCAGAGCAAGGTCGCGGCCGCGCGAAAGGCGCGCGACGCCAACATCGCAAAGCGCCGCGACGTGCTGACAGGCGCCAGCGAGTTTCCCAACCTGCATGAGCGCGAGACGGCGGTGCTGACGGCGACGCCGGTCAAGCTCGCTCCCTACGGCGAGCAGAAATACAAGTTCGATGCGCTGCCGCCGATCCGGCTGGCGGAACCGTTCGAGGCGTTGCGCGACAAATCCGATGCGGCGCTGAAGGCGCGCGGTGCGCGGCCAAAGGTGTTTCTGGCCAATCTCGGCACGCCCGCCGATTTCACGGCGCGGGCGACCTTTGCCAAGAGCTTGTTCGAGGCCGGCGGCATCCAGGCCGTCGACAGCGAGGGCTTTGCCGATCCGGCCAAATTGGCCGCCGCATTCAAGGCCTCCGGCGCCGAGCTCGCCTGTCTTTGTTCCAGCGACAAGGTCTATCCGGAACACGCCGACGCCGCGGCGAAGGCCCTGCAAACGGCCGGCGCGCGACTTATCTATCTGGCAGGCCGTCCGACCGATGCCGAGGCGGCGCTCCGTGCGGCCGGCGTCACGGGTTTTGTCTTCGCCGGAGGCGATGCGCTTGCGACACTGCAAGACGCCTACCGACGGATGGAGCAGGCATGAGCGAGGCGGGCAAACCAGTTTTCACCGGCGGCTGCCAATGCGGCGCGGTGCGCTTTGCGATTTCGGCAACCCCCAACCGGGTTTCGATCTGCCATTGCCGGATGTGCCAGAAGGCGAGCGGCGCGCCGTTCGCGTCCTTCGCCGACATCAACCGGACGGATTTCGCCTGGAGCAAGGGGCAGCCGGCGTTCTTCCGCTCCTCCTCGATCGCTGATCGCGGCTATTGCGCCGCCTGCGGCACGCCGCTGAGCTTTGGCCGCATCGACGGCGACCGGATCGAGATCATGACCGGCGCCTTCGACCGGCCCGACCAGTTGGTGCCGACGCGCCAATACGGAACTGAATCCCGCCTCGGCTGGGTGGTCGGAATCTCCAATTTGCCGAGCCAGACCACGCAACAGAATTACGGACCGGAGAAGATGGCGACCATCGTCAGCCATCAGCATCCGGATCATGATTGAGCGTTTATGATATGGTTGAAACCATGAGCCGCATTCCTGATTTCGCCGACGTCGCCTTCGAGCGAGCCGCGACCGCCGCGCCGACCGGCAGCGCCGAGCCGTGGCTGACGCCCGAGGGCATTCTGGTGAAGCCTGCCTACGGCGAGGCCGATCTCGCCGGGCTCGATTTCCTCGAGACCTATCCGGGCATCGCGCCCTACCTGCGCGGCCCTTACCCGACCATGTATGTCAATCAGCCCTGGACCGTCCGGCAATATGCCGGCTTCTCCACGGCGGAGGATTCCAACGCATTCTACCGCCGCAACCTCGCGGCCGGACAGAAGGGCCTCTCGGTCGCCTTCGACCTCGCCACCCATCGCGGCTATGACAGCGACCATCCGCGCGTCGGCGGCGACGTCGGCATGGCCGGTGTTGCCATCGATTCCATCTACGACATGCGCACGCTGTTCGCAGGCATTCCGCTCGACCAGATGAGCGTGTCCATGACCATGAACGGCGCGGTGCTGCCGATCCTCGCGCTATATGTGGCCGCCGCCGGCGAACAGGGCGTGCCGCCGGAAAAGCTCTCGGGCACCATTCAGAACGACATTCTGAAAGAGTTCATGGTGCGCAACACCTATATCTATCCGCCCGCGCCCTCGATGCGGATCATCTCGGACATCTTCGCCTATACCTCCACGAAGATGCCGAAATACAATTCGATCTCGATCTCCGGCTATCACATGCAGGAGGCCGGCGCGACGCAGGACCTCGAGCTCGCCTACACGCTCGCCGACGGCGTCGAATATCTCCGTGCCGGTCTTGCCGCGGGCCTGGATGTCGACCGCTTCGCGCCGCGCCTGTCGTTCTTCTGGGCGATCGGCATGAACTTCTTCATGGAAGTCGCCAAGATGCGCGCCGCGCGCCTGCTCTGGGCGAAGCTGTTGAAGCCCTTTAACCCGAAGGATCCGCGCTCGCTCTCGCTGCGCACGCATTGCCAGACCTCGGGCTGGTCCCTGACCGCGCAGGACGTGTTCAACAATGTGATGCGCACGACGGTGGAGGCGATGGCGGCGACGCAAGGCCACACCCAGTCGCTCCACACCAACGCGCTCGACGAGGCCTTGGCGCTGCCGACCGACTTCTCGGCGCGCATCGCCCGCAACACCCAGCTCTTCCTGCAGCAGGAGAGCGGCACCACCCGCATCATCGATCCCTGGGGCGGCTCCTATTATGTCGAGCGGCTGACGCGCGATCTCGCGGCGAAGGCGTGGGGCCACATCCAGGAGGTCGAGGAGCTCGGCGGCATGGCCAAGGCCATCGAGGCCGGCGTGCCAAAGCTGCGCATCGAGGAGGCCTCGGCCAAGACGCAAGCCCGGATCGATGCCGGCAAGCAGGCGGTGATCGGTGTCAACAAGTACAAGCCGACGGATGAGGCTCCCATCGACATCCTCAAGGTCGACAACACCAATGTCCGCCGCCTCCAGATCGACAAGCTGACGCGGCTGAAATCCGAGCGCAACCAGACCGACGTCGACGCGGCGCTTGCCGCGCTGACGCGCTCGGCCGGCGAAGGCAACGGCAATCTGCTCGCACTCGCGATCGACGCGGCACGGGCGAAGGCGACCGTCGGCGAAATCTCGGACGCGATGGAAAAGGTGTTCGGCCGGCACCGCGCCGAGATCAGGTCCATCACCGGCGTCTACAAGCGGGAGGCGTCCAGCATGGGTAACCAGGTCGAGAAGGTTCAGGCGCTGATCGACACCTTCGAGGAGGCGGAAGGCCGCCGGCCGCGAATCCTGGTCGCCAAGATCGGCCAGGACGGCCACGACCGCGGCCAGAAGGTGATTGCCTCGGCCTTCGCCGACATCGGCTTCGACGTCGACATCGGGCCGCTGTTTGCCACGGCGGATGAAGCTGCGCGGCAGGCGGTCGAGAACGACGTGCACATCCTCGGCGTCTCCTCGCTCGCCGCCGCCCATCTCACCGCAGTGCCTGAACTCAAGGCCGCGCTGAAGAAACAGGGCCGCGACGACATCATGATCATCGTCGGCGGCGTGGTGCCGCCGCAGGATTACGACGCGCTCTATGCGGCCGGCGCCGAAGCCATCTTCCCGCCGGGCACGGTGATCGCGGAAGCCGCCGAGGAGCTGATCCGCAAGCTGAATGCCCGGCTCGGGCATAGCGAGGCGGCGGAGTAGATGGTACGCTGGCCGCATCACCGGCCGGATTGTCTCCATGACACGTGATGAGCTCATCGCTGCGATACGCCAGAACGCTGATGCCATCAAAGCCAAGGGCGTCTCGAAGCTCGCCATCCTCGGCTGTCGGGCCGGCGACGATTATCACCCGCACAGCGACATCGATGTCCTGGTCGAGGTCGAACCGGAGGCCTCTTTCTCGCTGCTCAACCTGATCGACGTCGAGCAGATCATCGAGGATGCAACCGGCCTGCAGGCGCAGGCGACCGTCCGGCGCTCCGCCTCCCCCCACTCTGCGCAGCAGATCGCAGACGACATCCTCGAAATATTCTGACGCTCACGTAAGGAGCATTCCCCTTGAAGTTCATGATCGGTTTGAGCGTCGCCGTGGCGCTTAGCGCAACGTGCGTGATCTCCGCCCTCGCCGCGGACCCCAAGCCCGACGCCGTCATCAAGACCAAGAGCATCGACGCCCGCATCTTCCTCGACGACAGGATCAAGGCGGATGCAACGCTGGCGGCGGATTGCCTGGCCGAAGGCAGGAAGTGGCTCGACAAGAACGCGGCCGAGGCCGCCGCCTCGCGCAAGGAAGATCCGCAGTTCTTCAAGGAGGGCGGCTGGGATTTCGAACGCAAATATGCGATCCGCTCCGTGGTCGGCGATCGCTATGTCAGCGTCCTGCGCAACGACTACATGGACACTCATGGCGCGCATCCCAATTCGGACGTGAACACGATCCTGTGGGACAAGAGCGAGCACAAGCGCATCTCGATCCGCCCGTTCTTCACCGAGACCGCCGACAACGGGGCAACCATGAAGGCGATGGTGAAGGCCGTGATCGCTTCGCTGAGAGTCGAGAAGAAGAAGCGCGACACCAGCGAGACCGCGACCGACGAGTGGTTCAAGAGCGTCGAGCCGAGCCTGCTCAAGATCGGCGCGGTGACGCTCGCGCCGTCAACCGAAGCGGGCAAGAGTTCCGGGCTCACCTTCCACTATCCGCCTTACGCGGTCGGCCCCTACGCCGAGGGCGAATATGTCGCCTTCGTGCCGTGGGAAACGCTGAAGACCTATCTCACGGCGGAAGGCATACGCATCTTCGGCGGCGCGCGGCCGAAGGGCGACGCCGAGGAGCCGCAGTGATGATGTTTTGAGCAGCGACACATTGCTCACAGCGCTGTGGTAGCGCTACCTTGCAGCGGCGCCGCAAAGCCGACTAGAATGCCTTCATTGACAAGAGCGCCCGGTGTCACGGGCGCCGCTGGGAGGCATTGATGTCCAAGATTTCGCGCCGCACTTTTGCGGCCTCTTCCGCCGCGATTGCCGCATCCGCCGCATTCGGTCTCACACCCGCGCGCGCACAGGCGTATCCGGCCCGGCCGGTCACCGTGATCGTGCCCTGGGGCGCCGGTGGCGGCACCGACGCGACTGCGCGCATTGTCGCAGCCCTGCTGGAAAAGGATCTCGGCCAGCCCTTCAACGTCGTCAACCGCACCGGCGGTTCGGGCGTGGTCGGCCATAGCGCGATCGCGACCGCACAGCCGGCGGCTACACGATCGGCATGCTCACCGTCGAAATCTCGATGATGCACTGGCAGGGCCTCACCGAGCTGACGCCGAAGAGCTACACGCCGCTGGCGCTGATGAACGAGGACCCGCCCGGCATCCAGGTCTCCTCCTCCTCGCCCTACAAGACCGTCAAGGAGCTCGCCGAAGCCATCAAGGCGGCGCCCCCCGGCAAGTTCAAGGCGTCGGGCACCGGCCAGGGCGGCATCTGGCATCTCGCGCTGGTCGGCTGGATGCAGGCGATGGGCCTGCCCGCCAACCAGGTCGCCTGGGTGCCGTCGAATGGCGCTGCGCCCGCGATGCAGGATCTCGCCGCCGGCGGCCTCGACCTCACGACGTGCTCGGTGCCGGAGGCGCGCGCCATCATCGAGGCGGGCAAGGCAAGGAGCCTTGCCATCATGGCGCCGGCGCGCAACCCGATCTTCAAGGACGTGCCGACGCTGAAGGAGGCGATGGGCATCGACTACGCAACCGGCGCCTGGCGCGGCATCGGCGCACCGAAGAACCTGCCGCCGGAGATCGCAACGAAGCTCACCGCAGCGCTGAAGAAGGTCTACGACTCCGCCGAGTTCAAGGACTTCATGAGCAACCGCGGCTTCGGCACGGTGTGGGGCGATGCCGGTCAGTTCGCAAGCTTCATGGACAAGGGCGACGCCCAGATGGGCGAGGCGATGAAGGCCGCCGGCCTGAGCAAGGCGTGATCCGCACCTGCGATGCTCTGATCGCCTCTCACCGCTTGCGGGGAGAGGCCGGAATTCGCGCGAAGCGCGGATTCCGGGTGAGGGGGACTCTCCACAAGTCCAATTCTCACCTTCCCCGCGGAGAGCCCCCCTCACCCCAACCCTCTCCCCGCGCGCGGGGAGAGGGAGAATACCTCGCATAGGATTCTCACATGCGTCTTCCCGACTCCGTCACGGGATCGTTTCTCGTCGTGCTCGGCGCGGCGGCTGCCTATGGCGGCTGGATCCTGCCGCCGGTGCCGGGGCAGCCGGTCGGCCCCAACGTATTTCCGCTCGTGATCGGTATCGGGCTCGCGCTGTGCGGGCTCGCGATCGTGTTCGGCATCGGCCATTCCTTCGAGGAGGAGGAAGAGCTGATCCCACTGGAAGACGGCCAAGCCGCCGCACCGCCGCCGCAGAGCAAGCTCTACGGCCTGCGCGCCCTGCTGCCGCCGGCGCTGCTGCTGTTCTACGTCGCCGCCGCCGACCGGCTCGGCTTCATCATCACCGCGGCAATCATGGTCTACGTCACCTCGACCGCGCTCGGGGCGAAGTGGAAGCTGGCGCTGCCGCTCGCGGCGCTGTCGCCGTTCGGCATCCACCTCATCTTCGGCAAGCTGCTGCGCGTGCCGCTCCCCGCCGGCCTGCTGCCGACGCCCTGGTGATCCCATGCTGAAAACCCTGATTGAAGCATTCGCGCTGATCTCCACCTGGGAGGTCATCATCGCGATGTTCGCAGCCTCCGTGTACGGCCTCGTGATCGGCTCGCTGCCCGGCCTGTCGGCGACGATGGCGACCGCCCTGCTCGTCCCCGTCACCTTCTACCTCTCGCCGATCGCGGCGATCGCAACCATTGTCGCGGCCTCCTCGATGGCGATCTTCTCGGGCGACATCCCCGGCGCGCTGCTGCGCATTCCCGGCACCCCCGCCTCGGCCGCCTATGCCGACGAGGCCTACGCCATGACGCGCAAGGGCCAGGCCGAGCTGGCGCTGGGGGCCGGCGTCTGGTTCTCCGCCATCGGCGGCATCGCCGGCGTGCTGTCGCTGATGATCCTGGCGCCGCCGCTCGCCGAGATCGCGCTGTCGTTCTCGACCTTCGAATATTTCTGGCTGGCGCTGCTCGGCCTGATGTGCGCCACTTTGGTCGCGCGCTCCTCGCCGGTGAAGGCGATCGCGGGCATGTTCCTCGGCCTGCTGGTGTCCTGCATCGGCATCGAGAATCCCGGCGGCGTGCCGCGCTTCACCTTCGGCATCACCGATTTGTTCGGCGGCATCGAGCCGATCCCGGCGCTGGTCGGCGTGTTCGCGGTGGCACAGGTGATGCGCGCGATGCTGACGCCCGAGCCGCCGCCGCTGCCGCGGCGAAAATTCGGAAGCATCATGGCCGGCCAGTGGAAGCTGACCAAGAAGTATCACTGGCAGATGACGCGTGGAAACATCATCGGCATCATCATCGGCGTGCTGCCCGGCGCTGGCGCCGACATGGCCGCCTGGGTCTCCTACGCGATGTCGAAACGCTTCTCCAAGGAGCCGGAGAAATTCGGCACCGGCCATGTCGAGGGCCTGGTCGAGGCCGGCGCCAGCAACAACGCCAGCATCGCCTCGGGCTGGGTGCCGTCGCTGCTGTTCGGCATTCCCGGTGACACCATCGCCGCGATCGCGATCGGCGTACTCTACATGAAGGGGCTCAATCCCGGCCCGACGCTGTTCACCGAGAAGGCGTCGAGCATGTACGCGATCTACCTGATGTTCATCATCGCGAACATCGTGATGATCCCGCTCGGCATCGCCATGATCCGGATCGCCGCCTACATCCTGCTGGCGCCGCGCTCCGCCATCATGCCGATCATCATGCTGTGCTGCGCGGTCGGCTCGTTCGCGATCGGCAACAACATGTTCGGCGTCGTCACCGTCGCCGCCTTCGGCATCATCGGCTATGTCATGGAGGCGAACGGCTATCCGGTGGCCGCGATGGTGCTCGGCATCGTCATGGGCACCATGGTCGAGCAGGCCTTCGTGACGTCGCTGATCAAGTCCGACGGCAGTATCCTGCCGTTCTTCGAGCGACCCGTCGCGGCGATCCTCGCCGCCATGGCGATCGGCGCGCTGCTCTGGCCGGTGCTGGTGTGGGTCTGGCGCAAGGTGAAGCCGGTGCAGACAGCGGCGGCAACGACTCGGTGATATCGGGCGAGCGGCCCTCGCCTGCCTCGGCGGGGCGTTGTAAAGCAGGGCATGACTGAGAAGAAGGCCTCGCTGGACATCAAGACCCTCGCCCGCGACTTGCGCGCCGGCAGTCGCGCGGCGCTCGCCCGGGCGATCACCCTGGCGGAGAGCCGGCGCGGCGACCATCAGGCGCTGGCGCGCGAGCTGGTGCAGATGCTGCTGCCCGACACCGGCAAGGCGGTTCGCGTCGGCATCACCGGCTCGCCCGGCGTCGGCAAGTCCACCACCATCGACGTGCTCGGGACGTACCTGATCGAACAGGGTAACAAGGTCGCGGTGCTCGCGGTCGATCCGTCCTCGGCGCGCAGCGGCGGCTCGATCCTTGGTGACAAGACGCGGATGGCGCGGCTGTCAGCCTCCAATGACGCCTTCATCCGTCCCTCCCCATCGTCAGGCACGCTCGGCGGCGTCGCCGCCAAGACGCGCGAGGCCATGCTGTTGTGCGAGGCCGCCGGCTTCGACGTCGTGCTGGTCGAGACCGTCGGCATCGGCCAGTCCGAGACCGCAGTCTGCGACATGACCGACTTCTTCCTCGCGCTGATGCTGCCGGGCGGCGGCGACGAGCTGCAAGGCATCAAGAAGGGTCTGGTCGAGCTCGCCGATATGATCGCGATCAACAAGGCCGACGGCGACAACCTCAAGCGCGCCAACATCACCGCCGCCGACTATCGCGGCGCGCTGCATATTTTGGCGCCGCGATCCGAGCATTGGCACCCGCCGGTCGAGACCTATTCGGCGCTGACCGGCGACGGGATCGCAAAACTCTGGCAGAAGGTTCTGGATCACCGCAAGGCGATGAACGCGTCCGGCGATTTCGCCGCACGGCGGCGCGAGCAGCAGGTGAAATGGATGTGGTCGATGCTGGAGCAGCGCATGCTGGCGCGGCTGCGCAGCGAGGCGTCGGTGCGGACCAAGGTCAGGAAGATCGAGGCTGAGGTGGCCGAAGGCCATCTCACGCCGGCACTCGCCGCCGAGCAGATTTTGGAGTTGCTGCAATGAGCGAAAAGCTCCGCATTCTCCTCACCGGGTTCGGACCGTTTCCCGGCGCGCCCTATAACCCGACCCAGCCACTGGTCGCGCGGCTGGCGCAATTGCGCCGTCCGGCGCTCGACGATGTCGCGCTCGCGAGCCACATCTTCCCGGTCACCTATGCCGCGGTCGACCGGCAATTGCCTGATGTGCTCGCGAAGGAACAGCCCGACGCGCTGCTGATGCTCGGCCTCGCCGCGCGTACGCCTTACCTCCGCATCGAGACCCGCGCACGCAACGCCGTCACCATGCTCTGGCCCGATGCCGCCAACACCCGCTCCAGCAAGCGCGGCATCGCCGGCCATGCGGACGCGATGACGTTCGGTCCGCACACGGCAAGGCTGCTGCGCGCCGCGCGCCTCACCGGCATCGACGCGCGCGCCTCGCGCGATGCCGGCGCCTATCTCTGCAATTATCTGAGCTGGCGCGCGATCGAGAATGTGAGGGCGGGCGGACCGCAGCTTGCGGCGTTCATCCACATTCCCCTGCTCGCCCGCAGCGGCGCGGTGCGGCGCAAGGGCGCAGCCCGGATTACGCTGGAGGAGCTGGTGGACGCGGGGGAAGCGATGCTGATGGAGCTGGTGGGGCTGGCAAGGAAGCAGCGGAACACTCAGATTTCGTAGGGTGGCAAAGGCGCGTCGCGCCGTGCCCACCATACATCCGCATTCGTGTAACAATGGTGGGCACGCTTCCGCCTTCGCTCTTCGAGCTACGGCGGACAAGTCGCTTTGCCCACCCTACGGCACCGTCTTTGCGGTAAACATTTAACCCTACCGCGAACAATCCTCACCGCCCCAGCCACCCTGCGCTACCTAGTCGGTCGCGGACCTCCCGCGTCCGCCGAAGGATGCGTCATGGACCTCAATCGCCGTCATCTCATCGGAGCTTCGACCGCAGGCATCGCGGGCGCCCTCGCCATGCCGGCCGACGCCGCGCGCGCGGCGCCGCTGACGTCCCTGCTCGGCCGCGATGCCACGCAATACGGCGTGCGGCCCGGCAGCAGCGAGGACCAGACCCGCGTGCTCCAGCGCGCCATCGACGACGCTGCGCGGGCACAGATGCCGCTGGCGCTGCCACCCGGCATCTACCGCAGCGGATTGCTGCGGTTGCCGAATGGCGCCCAGCTGATCGGCGTGCGCGGCGCGACAAAAATCATCTTCACCGGCGGGGCCGCAGCGATCCAGAGCGACGGGTCGGACTCGATCGGCCTGACCGGCCTCATCTTCGACGGCGGCGGCATCCCGCTGCCGACGCGGCGCGGACTGATCCATGTCCTCGGCGGGCGTGACGTCCGCATCACCGATTGCGAGATCACCGGCTCCGGCGGCAGCGGCATCTGGCTCGAGCAGGTGTCCGGCGACATCTCGGGCAACATCTTCACCAACATCGCGGTGACGGCAGTCGTCTCGTTCGACGCCAAGGGCCTCAGCGTGTCCCGCAACACCATCATCGGCACCAACGACAACGGCATCGAGATCCTGCGCACCGCAATCGGCGACGACGGCACGCTGGTCACTGACAACCGCATCGAGGACATCAAGGCCGGCCCCGGCGGCTCGGGCCAGTACGGCAACGCCATCAACGCGTTTCGCGCCGGCAACGTGATCGTGCGCGGCAATCGCATCAGGAACTGCGATTACTCGGCGGTGCGCGGCAATTCGGCGTCGAACATCCACATATCAGGCAACAGCGTCAGCGACGTGCGCGAGGTCGCGCTCTATTCGGAGTTCGCGTTCGAGGCCGCGATGATCGCCAACAACACGGTCGATGGTGCCGCCGTCGGCGTCTCCGTCTGCAATTTCAACGAAGGCGGCCGCATCGCGGTGGTCCAGGGCAACATCATCCGCAATCTGATCCCGAAGCGGCCGATCGGCACCGCCCCCGACGACGATGCCGGTGTGGGCATCTACATCGAGGCTGACAGCTCCGTGACCGGCAATGTGATCGAGAACGCGCCGTCCTATGGCATCGTCGCCGGCTGGGGCAAATATCTGCGCGACGTCGCGATCACGGGCAATGTGATCCGCAAGGCGCTGGCCGGCGTCGGCGTCTCCGTGGTGTCCGGCGCAGGCACCGCGCTCGTCAACAACAACATGATCTCGGAAACCCCGCGCGGCGCCGTGGTTGGGCTCGATCACGCCCGTGCAGTGACGTCGGATCTGTCGGCCGACGGCGCACAGCGCTTTGCGCAGCTGGTGGTCGGCGGCAATGCGGTGCGGCGGTAGCTGCCGCCCTCATCCCGGCGCCCAAACGCTAGAACGCGTTCCTCAGCAGCGGGTACTTCGCTTGCAGGCCGTCGAGGCTGAAGGTGAATTCGACGACGCGCTCGGGTGCGGCGACGATTTCGGCGGCGGGCGGGGCGAACTGCGGCAGAAGCGTTGCCATTGCAGCAGGCGTGGCGGGGGGCGCCTTCACGGCAGGTGCGGTGAACGCCGCCTTCACGGCAGGCGTGGTGAACGCCGCCATTGCGGCAGGCGCGGCGACCGGCGACCTCACGGCGGGTGCGGTGAGTGGCGCCCGCGCAGCGGGAGCCTTGAGCGGCGCGACAGCGGCCGGCGCAGTGAACAATGCCATCGCAGCAGGCGTCGCTCGCGGCACGAGCGGGGCTTCGGTGATTTCGGCAAGGACCTCCGGCTTGGCTGCGAGCCTGACCGGGACGGTGGTCTCCGCGGCGATGCGGACGGCCTTCGGCTGCACGGTCTGCGCCTGTTGGTCGCGCGGAAACACGCGGGGCATGGTCGCCGGCGACCAGCCGAATACGGGCGAGACACTCGCGGCCGCCGCGGCCACGTCAGCACCGGTCGCGAGAGCGCGCCAGGTCTGGACGGCGCGCTTGGCTTCCTGGATGTTTTCGAGGAATGCGATCTCGGAGTGATAGCGGCGCCACCGTCCGGTCTCGAACATTTCGGAGAGATGTTCCAGCCGCTGCTCGGCGAGAGCGCACCAGCGTGCCGCAATGTCGCGGCCACGCGCCACGTCGCGAACAGCCTCTTGGCGATGTGTCATAAACCAGCCCGTTGGGAGAAAAATACGGACGCGACGCAACGCACACGAATCAATTTAGACGCGACATGAATATTTTGTGGAAAAGTTTTGACTTGTCCAGCAACGACACGCCGGTCGTCGTCAATCACCGTAGTCGTGCGGACAATTGCTGTGTTTTCGAGTCAAGCTTCGCACAAGCATAACCGGCCTGCGGGGCGACTCGCGGACGCCGACAAGGGGCGCCGCCACGTTCGTTCAACCGGAAGCTGATCGCGCCGAGCGGTTCAAGAAATCAGACGCCTGAAAAGAAAAGACCCGTCCGGGGGGACAACCGGACGGGTCGAGCCATATGGGCGCTTGGGGTGGATGGGCGCTCGCGCCTGATATGACTTATGGGGAGGGATGACCGCTCCCACATAATTTGGTCGTGGCAGCCGGCTGAACGTTCAATGCGGCGTTCGATTTCTTGGCCCTCGCACCGCGCGCAAAGTTGTCGCAGCCGCTATCGCGTCGCCGGCCTATCCGCCTGAGAAATCGTGGATTTATCGCCTGCGCTCGACAGCGAGGGTTGTTCGATCGCGCGGACGCCAGGCTCGTCGCGACGCTTCTCGGCATCTTCACGTTTTGTTGTACCCGACGCAGCCGCAACAGGCGTCGCGTTGTCGACGGGAACGGCCATCACCGCGGCAAACGCGTCGGCCTCACCGTCGCCGAAGAGATCATCACGGCCGGGTGAACCGAGGTCGCGCGCTGTCTTCGCCAGCGTCATGCGCAGCGCCTCCGGCTTGAGCGTGTAATTGCGCTCAAGCAGCAGCGCGGCGACGCCCGAGACATAGGCGGCCGAGAACGAGGTCCCCGAGGTCATCTGGTACTTGCCGTCCGGCGCGGGAAGGAAGATGTCGACGCCAGGCGCCGCCAGCGCGATGTAATTGCCGCGGTTGGACGCCGAGAACAGCTTGTCCTGCTGGTCGGTCGCGCTGACCGCGATCACGTTGGGATTGGCGGCCGGATAGAGCGGCGGCGATTTCGCGCCGGCATTGCCGGCGGCCGCGATCAGCACCAGCCCGCGGGCGGCGGCCGCCGCGATGGCGCGCTCGATCACGGCGTCCTTCGGACCGGCAAAGCTCATATTGACGATCTGCGCGCCGTGCTCGGCGGCGTAATTCAGCGAGCGCAGGACGATGTAGGACGAGCTCTGGGCTCCACCCGTCGAGCCGCCAAAGGCGCGGATGGCGATGATGCGCGCTTCGGGCGCGCTGCCCATCAGCTTGGCATGCGCCACGATGGCACCGGCAATGCCGGTGCCATGGACATGCGGGCCCTCGGCGCTGCCGAGCGCATCAAAGTTGTCGGCGATGGAATGGGCGAGCTCGGGATGTTGGGCGTCGATGCCGGAGTCGATCACGGCAACCGTCACGTTGGCGCCGTGCGCCAGCGTATGCGCTTGCGGCAGGCGAAGCCTGGCCAGCGCGTATTGCGCGGGATCGCCCTCGGTAGGCACCGACGATTTCTGATCCTGGAGCACGTAGCGGAAGTTCGGCTGGACCGAGCGCACGCTGCCGTCGGCGGCGAACTCACGCCGCACCGTCTCGGAAGGCCGGCCGTCCGTGATGCGGAACAGGCCGAACGTCGCCCCGATCAGCGGGAAATTCTCGGATGAGACACGCGTCAGGCCGTGGCGACGCGCAAGCTCGTCGGCTTCGGTCGCCGACAGCGCGCCGTCGATCTCGGCCACGAATTCGTTGGCGAAGGTGCGCAAGTCGACGGCGGCCGGCGTGCTGTTGCCCCGCCCCTTGCCGGCGCTCTTCTTGCCCGATTTGCCCGTGCCATCGCCGCCTGCGCCCGGCTGCGCCAGGCATTCGCCGTCGGCGTCGCGATAGGGGGCGGTGCAGGCGGGGTACAGGTTCGGCGAATAGCGCGCATAGGGCAGCACCGGTCTCATCCGCGCCGTGGTGGTGGTACGCGGGATAGCAGGGATAGAACGCGGGCCGGGGCCGACGCCGACAGCCCGCGCACCGACACCGGGGCTGACGCGCGCGGCGATGCTGGGAGAGATGGTCGGGGTGCGCGTGGGGACGCTGATCGTCGGCGTGCGCATGATCGCCTGCGCCTGCGCAACCTCGACGCCGAGACCGGCGAGCAGGAGTGCAGCTCCGACCGATGAAGCGTAGGCCCCGGCTCGCGACTTACTCTCGGACTTGCGCGTCATCGGTGCAGCGGGGGGGGGGGGGGGCGCCCCCCCCCGGGGGGGGGGCGCCCCCCGCCCCCCCCCCCCCCGCCGCCGGCGGGGGGGGGGGCCCCCCCCCCCCCGGGGTAGTAGGGGACGGGGGACA
>NZ_JBVVPO010000012.1:156176-167633 GCF_055811795.1 Bradyrhizobium sp. MI1.7 | reverse complement strand
GCCGCGACCGACTGGATGTTGCGGGCGATCTCGCGGGTCGCTTCGCCCTGCTGCTCGATCGAGGCAGAAATGCCGGCGGTGATCTCGCTCATTTCGGCGATGGTCTGGGTGATGCCGGAGATCGCCGTGACCGCGTCGCTGGTCGAGGTCTGCATCGCCGCGACCTGGGCGGAGATTTCCTCGGTCGCCTTCGCGGTCTGGTTCGCCAGCGCCTTGACCTCGGAGGCCACGACCGCGAAGCCCCGGCCGGACTCGCCGGCGCGCGCCGCTTCGATGGTGGCGTTGAGCGCGAGCAGGTTGGTCTGCGCCGCGATCGAGTGGATCAGCTTGACGACCTCGCCGATCTTCTCGGCGCCGGTCGAGAGCACCTGTACGGTGGCGTTGGTGCGCTCGGCATCGCTGACGGCCCGGCTCGCGACTTCGGTCGAACGCGTGACCTGGCGGGAGATCTCCGCAACCGAGCTCGACAATTCTTCGGCGGCCGCGGCAACCGTGCCGACATTGCCGGAGGCTTTTTGCGAGGCGGCGCCGACCGTCGCCGCACGCGACGAGGCGTCGCTGGCCGTCGCGGTCATCGACTGCGCGGTGCTCTGCATGCCGGCGGCGGCCGAGGAGACCGAGCGGACGATGCCGTTGACGCTGCGCTCGAAATCGCTGGCGATGCCCTCCATCGCGCTGCGACGTTCCGCCGCGGCACGCTCCTTGGCATCGGCCTCGGTCTTCTCGAGGCCGCGGATGCGGACCGCGTTGTCCTTGAAGATCTGGACGGTCGAAGCCATCGCGCCGACCTCGTCGCCGCGACCAACCCCGGGAATCTCACCCTCGAGCTTGCCGTCGGCGAGATCCTTCATGCGGGCGCCGAGCAGCTCCAGCGGACGGCTGATGCCGCGGCTGATCAGCCAGGCAACGCCGCCGGCGACGATGACGATGCCGAGCATGGCAAGACCTAGCAGCCAGTAGACCGGGCCCATCTTGGCGTCGATGTCGCTGAGATAGGCGCCGGTGCCGAGATACATGTCGAAACCGGGCACCGCGACGGCGTAACCGATCTTGCTGATCGGCGTCTCCTGGCCGGGCTTCACGTAATCATAATAGAGCAGGATCGAGCCGTTGGCCTTGACGCCGTCCATCAGCTCGACGGAGAGCTTGCGGCCGTTGGTCACGACATCCATGCGGTTGCTACCGATCTGCTTCGGATCGGGCGCGAGCTGGGTGATGCCGTCATAGGACGTGCCGAACAGGTAGCCCGAGCCGTTGTCGTAGGTCATCGCGTTGCCGTAGCGGCGAAGGTCGGCCATCGCCGCATCCTTCGTCAGCTCGCCGGCATCGACGCGTTTCTTCAGCGCCGCGGCGTAGTTGCGACCGAGGTCGACGATCGATTTGGCCTGGTCGATGCGCGCATTGACCATCTCGCGCTTCATCAGATAGCCGGCGAGAACACCGGAGACGCAAAGGCCCAACAGGGTGACGCCGACAAGGATACCGAGCTTCGGGGCGATCTTCAGATTGCTCAACTTCACGGGACAGCTCCGGCAATAATGGGATACGGGCGCGCAAGGGAATCGATAAATTTGATTCAACTTTTAGTGTGTGACCTCTTATCAACCTGTTACGGGCGGCTCCGTAGAAGCCCGGACGGAAGGCCGAAACAGTCGAATAAATCGCCGCAGCGGCAACCGACGATTGTACGCGACCGCTCCGATTTCGCGTAAAAGACGCAAAGGCCCGCCCACAAGGTGCGGGTCACAACAAGAACCGACAGACCAAATCGGGAGCAGGAAATGCCGAAATACAGGGTGGTGACGCCGAAGGGCGCGAGCTTCACGGTCGCAGGCAGCGACTATTCCTTCGAGCGAGAGGCGCTCGATCCGATCGATGCCGAGATCGTCGAAGCCCCCGCCAATGAGGCCGAGTTCATCGCCGCCGCGAAAAACGCCGATGCCATCTACGCCAAGGGCATCCCCATCACCAAGTCGATCATCGACGCACTTGATAGCTGCAAGGTGATCACGCTCGGCTCGGTCGGCGTCGACAGCGTCGACGTGAAGGCCGCGACCGCCCGCGGCATTCCCGTTACCAACATTCCCGATACCTTCATCGAGGAGGTCGCCGACCACGCCATGATGCTGCTGCTCGCCGGCTTCCGCCGCCTGGTCGAGCAGGACAGGATGGTACGCGACGGGCGCTGGGCCGAAGGCCGGCCAGCGCTGCTGAAGATCCCGCGGCTGATGGGCCAGACGCTCGGCTTCATCTCGTTCGGCCGCGTCGCGCGTGCAGTTGCGAAGCGCGCCGCCCCGTTCGGCCTGCGCATGATGGCCTACGATCCCTTCATCCAGGAAACGCTGATGTACGACCATGGCGTGATCCCGGCGACGCTGAACGAGGTGCTGTCGCAATCCGACTTCGTCTCGATGCACGCCCCTGCAAGGCCCGAGGTGCATCACATGCTGACCGAGAAGCACTTCCGGCAGATGAAGAAGGGATCGGTTTTCATCAATACCGGCCGCGGCGCCACCGTCGACGAGGAAAGCCTGATCAAGGCGCTCCAGGAGGGCTGGATTGCCCACGCCGCCCTCGACGTGCTGGAGAAGGAGCCCCCCTCGCACAACAATCCCATCCTCAGCATGGAGAACGTGACGCTGACCGCCCATGTCGCCTCGGCCTCGGCACGGTTCGACGAGGCGCGCAAGCGCCGCGTGGGCTACGAATTGTCACTGGTGCTTCAGGGCATGTGGCCGGTAAGCTGCGTCAATCCGTCGGTGCTGCAGAACACCGCGCTCCGCCGCTGGCAGCCCGTCAGCATGGATCGCGGACCGAACAGCTAGGCGGCCGGCCGCAAAACGCGCCGGGAATCGGAACGGCCCTTCACCGGCGATCAACGCCGGGAAGGGAGACATCATAGGGAGGAACTGATGAGGAACGACATCACCCGTCGTGATGCCTTGGCTCTGGGCCTGTCCGCTACGGCGCTCGCGGCAACCGGTGTTGCAGCGCACGCTCAATCCGCGATCAAGGCCGCGGACGTCCCCGCACCGAAATTGCCGATCGAAAAAGGCGCAACCCTGCGCATGCTGCGGCCGGTGCGCTTCGTCCAGGCCGACGAAGACGTGTTCCGCGCCAATGCGGCAAAATTCACCAAGGAGACCGGGGTCGAGGTCAAGGTCGACTTCGTCGGCTGGGAGGACATCAACCAGCAGACCGCGGTGACCTCGAATTCCGGCGCCGGCCCCGACATCATCATCGGCTTCTCCGACGCGCCGCACATCTATGTCGACAAGCTGATCGAGCTGACCGACGTCGCCGACTATCTCGGCAAGAAGTATGGCGGCTGGCAGAACCTTGCGAAGGCCTACGGCAAAAAGGCCAAGAGCGATACCTGGATCGGGCTCCCGTTCGGGGCCACCGCCGGTCCCCTGATCTATCGCAAGTCCATCCTCAAATCCGTCGGGTTCGACAAGGCGCCGGAGGACCATGCCGGACTCCTCGACCTCTGCAAGAAGCTGCAGAAAGCCGGCAAGCCCGCGGGCTTTGCGCTGGGCAATGCCGTCGGCGACGGCAACGGCTTTGCGGACTGGATGATGTGGTCGCACAATGCCTCGCTGCTGGATGAGGAAGGCAATGTCACCATCAACAGCAAGGAGACCATCGCGGCGCTGAATTTCGTGAAGGAGCTCTACCCGACCTTCATCGCCGGTACGCCGTCCTGGAACGACGTCAGCAACAATCGCGCCTATTCCTCGCAGGAAATCGGGCTGACGGCGAACGGCGTCTCGCTGTATTTTTCGCTGAAGAACGATCCGGCGACCGCGGCGATCGCCGAGGATTCCGAACATCAGCTGCTGCCGAAGGGCCTTGCACCGATCTCGCCGATGTCGGGACTGACGCTGAACGCCATGGTGTTCAAGCACAGCCAGTATCCGAACGCGGCGAAGGCCTTCCTGCAGTTCATGCTGGAGAAGGACCAGTACGAGCCGTGGCTCAACGCCAACAGCGGTTACTGGTCGCAACCGCTTGCGGCCTACGCCGATGCGGCGGTGTGGAAGGGCGATCCCAAGGTCGCGATCTTCAGGGACACCATGAACAGCACGTATTACGCCGGCTTCAAGGGTCCGATTTCGACCGCCACCGGTGCTGTTCGCGCGGACTATGTGACGGTGCAGATGTTCGCCTCGGTCGCGACCGGTGCGGCGACGCCCGAAGCCGCGGCTGCGGAAGCGGAACAGCGCTGCAAGCGGTACTTCCGCAGACAGAGGTAGCGGCCGACGACAACGCGGCCGTCATTGCGAGGAGCGACGCGACGAAGCAATCCGGACTGCAACTGCGGAGACAGACTGGATTGCTTCTGCCTTCGCCAAAGCTACGGCGGACAAGTCGCTTCGCTCGCAATGGCGGTGTGGTAACAGCCTAGAACAGGACAACGACCCGATGTCCGTGACCACCCTCTCCTCCCCCGTACTGGCGCACCGGCAGCAATCCTGGCTGGTGCGGCTGTTCGACTACAAGCCGTTCCTGATCGTGATGTGCCTGGCGCCCGCGATCGGGCTCCTCGCGGTGTTTCTGACCTATCCGCTCGGTCTCGGCATCTGGCTCGCCTTCACCGACACCACGATCGGCCGACGTGGCGTCTTCGTGGGCCTTGAGAATTTCCAGTATCTGCTCACCGATCCCCTCTGGTGGGGCGCGGTGTTCTACAGCGTGTTCTATACGGCGGTCGCGACCTTCGGAAAGTTCGCGCTCGGCTTCTGGCTCGCGCTGCTGCTCAACAACCATTTTCCGTTCAAGAGCCTGCTCCGCGCCATCGTGCTGCTGCCCTGGATCGTGCCGACGGTGCTCTCGGCGCTGGCGTTCTGGTGGATCTACGATCCGCAATTCTCGATCATCTCCTACCTGCTGGTGGACGTGCTGCATTGGCGCACCACCAATATCGACTTCCTCGGCGCGCCCTGGCCGGCGCGCTTCTCGCTGATCGCCGCCAATATCTGGCGCGGCATTCCCTTCGTCGCGATCTCGCTGCTGGCGGGCCTGCAGACCATCTCGCCTTCGCTCTACGAGGCCGCGATGCTCGACGGCGCCAGCGCCTGGCAGCGCTTCCGCTACATCACCTTCCCGATGATGATGCCGATCCTCGCCATCGTCATGACCTTCTCGATCATCTTCACCTTCACCGACTTCCAGCTCGTCTATGCCATCACCCGCGGCGGGCCGGTCAATTCGACCCATCTGCTGGCGACACTGGCCTTCCAGCGCGGCATTGCCGGCGGCGAGCTCGGCGAAGGTGCCGCGATCGCGGTGTCGATGATCCCGTTCCTGGTGTTCGCGACGCTGTTCTCATATTTCGGCCTGGCGCGCCGCAAATGGCAGCAGGGAGAGAGCAATGACTGATACCGTCGCCCAACCTGCCGTGGCCGACGCGAAGGCGGCGCCCGATACCATGGCCTGGGATTCCGGGCTGCGGCGGCTGATGATGATCTACCTGCCGCTCGGCTGCTTCGTGCTGATCCTGCTGTTTCCGTTCTACTGGATGGCGATCACGTCGTTCAAGCCGAACGCCGAGCTGATGAACTTCAAGGATCACAACCCGTTCTGGATCACCTCGCCGACGCTGGCTCACGTCAAGCACCTGCTGTTCGACACCGCCTATCCGCGCTGGCTGTGGACAACGATGATTGTGGCGATCGGGTCGACCACGCTGTCGCTGATCGCGAGCACGCTCGCCGCCTATGCCATCGAGCGGCTGCGCTTCCGCGGCAGCCCCTATGTCGGCCTCGGCATCTATCTCGCCTATCTCGTTCCGCCCTCGATCCTGTTCATCCCGCTCGCCACCGTCGTGGTGCAGTTCGGCCTGTTCGACTCACCGCTGGCGCTGATCCTGGTCTATCCGACCTTCCTGGTGCCGTTCTGCACCTGGCTCCTGATCGGTTATTTCAAGTCGATCCCCTACGAGCTCGAGGAATGCGCGCTGGTCGACGGCGCCACGCGCCTGCAGATCCTGCGGCGGATCACGCTGCCGCTGGCGGTGCCCGGGCTGATCTCGGCCGGCATCTTCTCCTTCACGCTGTCCTGGAACGAGTTCATCTACGCGCTCGCCTTCATCCAGAGCGGCGCCAACAAGACCGTGCCGGTCGCGATCCTGACCGAGCTCGTCACCGGCGACGTCTACCAGTGGGGCGCGCTGATGGCCGGCTCGCTGCTCGGCTCGCTGCCGGTTGCGATCTTCTATTCGCTGTTCGTGGATTATTACGTCTCCTCGTTGACCGGCGCGGTGAAGGAGTAACACGAGCTAAGCGAGCCGCTCCTTAAGGCGCGGCGTGGCCCAGTCGAGAAAAGATCTGAGCTTGAGTGGCTCGGGCTTGCGCTCCGCGTAGACGATATGCACCGGCCATGGCGCCTGTTCGAATGGTTCCAGCATCAAAGCGAGCTTTCCGGCGCGCCGTGCGGCTTCCATCTTGTACGACATGACGCGGGTGATGCCGGCACCCGCGATCGCGGCTTCGACCGCAGCCTCGGAGTCGCTCAAAGTCAATCTCGACCGGATCGGCACCGCTACTTCGCGGCCGTCGATGACGAACTTCCAGTTCCGCTGAGCCGCGAGGCTGTCGATACTGATACAGTCATGAGCAGCCAGATCGGCAGGCACCTTCGGTTGGCCGTGCTTGGCAACATAACTGGGACTCGCACAGAGCACGAACCGGACCGAGCCGACTCGGGTCGCGATCAGGTTGCTGTCCGGGAGGTTGCCGATGCGGACCGAAATGTCGATATTCTCCTCGGCCGTGTTGACAATGCGGTCGGTCAGGACGAGCCGTAGCGCGATGTCTGGAAAGGCATCCATGAATTCGAGCGCGATCGGCAACAGGTGCATGTGTCCGAGCCCCCAGGGCGACGTGACCGCGAGATCTCCTTTCGGAATCCTGTACTCGCCGGAGACCTCGCGCTCCGCGTCGTCTACCTGCCCGATAATGCGCTTGCAGGCTTCGATGTAGGATCGTCCGACATCGGTCAGCTTCATCTGGCGCGAGGATCGCTGAAATAGTTGGGCCTTCAACCGCGCCTCCAGCTCGGCGACCGTGCGGCTGACTGTCGCGACCGGCGTGTTGAGGCGCCGCGAAGCGGCTGAAAAGCTTCCTGTCTCAGTGACCGCGACGATCACCGACATTGCCTCCAACCGGTCCATCGGATACGCTTTCCATATCTTGAGAAGGTGCTTCTCAAGCATACCGTCTGCTCCCTACAGCGACAATCGGCTACGCGGTGGATATGCGCAAAGCCGCCGTGCGTTTTGAATGCCGTCGCCCGGCCGTCAATCGAGGACGCTATGGAGTTAGAGACCAGAGCCCTGCTGTCGCGCCGCAATTTCTGTCTCTGCTGCCTGAGCGGCGCGACGATTGCCGCTACTAACGGTTGGCTTTCGCCGCGGCAGGCCTACGCTGAAGCGCGAGGCCTTGTCAGCCTGATCAAGGACAGTGCGGCGACATCGCCGATCACCACGCACAAACTCCGAGGCAACATAGCCGTGCTCGAAGGCTCCGGCGGAAATGTCGCGGTCCTGACCGGTCCCGACGGCAAGGTTTTAGTCGATGCCGGCATCCGCGTCTCGCGTCCCCAGCTCACCAAAGCGATGGCCGATCTCGGCGCCGATCCCGTCACCCATCTCGTCAACACCCACTGACATTTCGATCACGCCGATGGCAACGAATGGCTCCATTCCGCTGGCGCCAGGATCATCGCGCAGGAGAACACGCGAAAGTACCTCCTCGAAGTTCAGCGCGTAGAGGACTGGGACTACAATTTCCTTCCGCTCGGCGCGGGCGGAATCCCCAGTGAAGTCTTTGCCGGCAACCACAAGCTCAGGCTCAATGGAAGCTCGATCGACCTGAAATATTACGGGCCCGCGCATACCGATAGCGACATCTCCATCACTTTTGCAGAAGCCAACGTCGTTCATGTCGGCGATACCTTCTGGAACGGCATCTATCCGTTCATCGACTACTCGACCGGCGGCAGCATCAACGGGATGATCGCGGCTTCCGAAGCCAATCTCGCAGCGACCGGACAGGATACGATCGTGATCTCCGGTCACGGCAAGCCGGTCGGCAACAGAGCCGAACTCCAGGCGTTTCGCGACATGCTGATCACGATCCGAGACAACGTCGCCCGTCTCAAGAGCCAGGGACGAACGCGGGACGAAGCCGTGGCCGCCAAACCGACCGCGGCCTTCGATGCGATATGGGGGCAGTTCGTGATCGATCCCGGCTTCTTCACCCGGCTGGTCTACGAAGGCGTTTGAAGCGGCGGACGAAGGACGTCTGCGAGCTATCGATTCTTGACAGGAGATCGACATGAAAAGTGCAGACGTCCCGCCGCCACAGAGCCACATTGATCGTCGTCGCCTGGTCGCCGGACTATCCGGAATGGCCGTTGCCACCGCTTCACCGGATGCATCGGCGAAACCGCAGCGCGACAGCCGCGGCGCCACCGGTTCTTATCCGGTCGTCTACTATCGAACCAAATCCGTCGACGGGATCAAGATCTTCTACCGCGAAGCGGGGCCCAAGGATGCACCGGTGGTGCTGCTGCTGCACGGCTTTCCGACCTCCTCGCACATGTTTCGCAACCTGATCCCGGCTTTGGCGGACCGCTATCACGTGATCGCTCCCGACTATCCCGGCTACGGCCAGAGCGACATGCCGCCGCGCACGTCGTTCAAATACACCTTCGATCGCTTCGGCGAACTCGTTGACGGCCTGCTCGGCCAACTTGGTGTCACCCGCTATGCGATGTACGTGATGGATTACGGCGCCCCGGTCGGCTGGCGGCTGGCGCTCAAGCATCCCGAGCGCGTCAGCGGCCTGATCGTGCAGAACGGCAACGCCTATGACGAAGGGCTGAAGGAGTTCTGGAATCCGATCAAGCAATACTGGGCCGACGGGTCCGATACCAGCCGACAGGCATTGATGAAGCTGGTCACGCTGGAAACGACGAAATTCCAGTACACCGACGGCATGTCGGACGTAAGTCGGATTTCACCCGACAATTGGGTACAAGATCAGGCGCTGCTCGACCGGCCCGGCAACAGCGATATCCAGATGGACCTGTTCTACGATTACCGGACCAATCTGCCGCTGTATCCCGCGGTGCAAGCCTACTTCCGCAAGCACAAGCCGCCGACGCTGATCGTCTGGGGCAAGAACGATTTCATCTTCCCGGCCGACGGCGCCCATCCCTACAAGCGCGACCTGCCGCAAGTAGAGTTTCACCTGATCAACACCGGTCATTTCGCGCTCGAGGACAGATTCGACGAGATGGTTCCGCTGATCCGCGACTTCCTCGGCCGCAAGATCGCCTGATAACCTGGAAGGAACGAACATGAACGCGGCCCTCGACGTCGTGGCCGCTCTGGCGGTCTCCACAATGTTTGCGGCAGCCGCCGTCGCCCAAAGCGCCCGCGACGTGCGCGGGCCCTCTCCGCTGGTTGCCATCGACAAGCAGGCGCCCGCCCGCCTGATCGTCGATCCACCGCTGGCCGAACAACTGGCGCAGGGCCTCGTCTTCATCCAGTACACCACGGAAAATCTCCGGATCGTACCGGTGTTCGGCAAGGGCGCGCTCGACGTGTCGCCGCGCATCGGTCACATCCACATCACGGTCGATGATGCGCCCTGGCATTTTGTCGATGCCAGTGGCGAGACCGTGATCGTGGTCGGACTGCCTCCGGGCCCGCACAAGGTACTGTTCGAGTTGGCCGATCCCACGCACCGCGTGATCGATAGCAAGACCGTCAGCTTCGAGATTCCGGCGCCCTCTCCGACACCGCCGAAACAATAGCTGCTGCGGCGTTTCGCCCGGTTTCACAAAACTGCAACATGCGATCCGCATAAGGCGTCGTCCACTAACAGGAGACGCACATGCGCGCGACTTTTCTCAGCACCGTCGCAACGATCATTCTCACCGCGAGCACCGCGCTTGCACAGAACGAGGGCGAATTCCCGGCGAAGCTCGCCGGCCACGTGGTGATGCCGGCCGCGACCTTCATCGACGCGCCGGCCGACGCGCCTGCCGATCTCAAGACCTCGGGCAAATACACCACCGGCAAGCGCGTCGACGCGCTCGGCACCGTGATGGGCAAGTCCTATGAGCGTGCGACCGGCGTGTCGCTGCCGTTCAAGGGCCAGCCGCTGCAGGGCCATTCCGGCATCAAGCACATGCCCGACGGCAGCTACTGGGTCATCACCGACAACGGCATGGGCGCGCGCGCCAACTCGCCGGATTCGATGCTGTACCTGAACCGCTACAAGATGGATTGGGCGAGCGGCAAGATCGAGCGCCAGGAAACCATCTTCCTGCACGATCCCGACAAGAAGGTGCCGTTCCGCATCGTGCATGAGGATACGCAGAAGCGCTATCTCACCGGCTCCGATTTCGACACCGAGGGTTTCCAGATCATCGGCGACACCTTCTGGATCGGCGACGAGTTCGGCCCCTATATCCTGAAGGCCGACAAATCAGGCAAGATCCTCGGCGTGTTCGAGACGGTTGCCGACGGCAAGCCGGTGCGCTCGCCGGACAACTGGGCCGTGGCGACACCCGGCGCACCCGGCGCGACCTACACCAACGTCAACCTCCGTCGCTCCAAGGGCTATGAGGGCTTTGCGTCCTCGAAGGACGGCAAGTTCCTCTACGGCCTACTCGAGGGCCCGATCTGGGACGCCGACAAGAAGGACTGGGAGAAGGTCGACGGCAAGGAAGCCTGCCGCATCCTCGAATTCGACGTCGCTGCCGAAAAATTCACCGGCCGCTACTGGCAGTATGTGTTCGAGCAGAACGGCAACGCCATCGGCGACTTCAACATGATCGACCCGACCGGCGGCCTGATCATCGAGCGCGACAACGGCGAAGGCACCGCCGACAAGGCCTGCCCGCAAGGCACCCGCGGCGAGAACTGCTTCCCCGACATCGCCAAGTTCAAGCGCGTCTACAAGATCGAGCTGACCGACGCCAATGTCGGCAAGCCCGTGCGCAAGATCGGCTATATCGACCTGATGAAGATCCAGGACCCCGACAAGAAGGCCCGCAAGCCGCTCAATGACGGCGTCTACACCTTCCCGTTCTTCACCATCGAGAACGTCGATCGCGTCGACGAGACCCACATCATCGTCGGCAACGACAACAATCTGCCGTTCTCGTCCAGCCGCGATCCCAACAAGGCCGACGACGACGAGTTCATGCTGCTCGAGGTCGCGGATTTCCTGAAGGCGAAGTAAGCCGACGCTCTCTCCTCTCCCTCTCCCCCGTTCTTACGGGGAGAGGGAAGGAACCGACAGTGGCGCCTCACCCTCCGTGGGGGGGGGGGGGGGGGCGCGCCCGGGCGGGGGGGGGGGGCGGGGGGGGGGGGGGGTGTTTTGGGGGGGGGGGGGGGGGGGGGGGGGGGGGGGGGGGGGCGGGGGGGGGGGGGGGGGG
>NZ_JBVVPO010000012.1:76080-156166 GCF_055811795.1 Bradyrhizobium sp. MI1.7 | reverse complement strand
AATAATCCCTCCCCCCCCCCCTCGGGCGTTGTTCTTGTGTTCGGCGCCCCCCCAAATGACGAGGATAGAACTCCATTCCCACACTCTCGATGAGTGCGCGGAGACCGCCCCTCACCCCACCCTCTCCCCGCACGCGGGGCGAGGTAGAAAGAGCGGGCTACCGCACGATAAAGTCCACCGGAACGGTAAAGCTCATCGAGCTGTTCTTGATCTCCGCCGGGATCGGCGGGAACGGCGAGGCCTGGTGGATCATCGACGTGGCCTTGGCATCGAACGCGGCAACGCCGGACGAAGCGATGCGGCTGGACGTGACCTGGCCGTTACGGCCGATCGTGAAACTCACCCGGACCAGCCCGCGCTGACCGTTGCCGCCGGACGGATAGGAGTGAAGGCGCATCAGGTGCGCACGGACGCGCTGATTGTAGGTCGCAACCAGCGATGCGACCGCGCCCGCGCTCATGGCGGACGCTGCAGGCGCCTCCCGCTCGGCGCGCGGCGGCGCGCTGTTGCGAGGCGCGGGCGTCGCGTTCGACGGCTTCTTTGCCTCCGGACGAACTACTTTCGGCTTTTCGGGCGCCGGCTTTTCCTGCGGCACGATTTTCGCGGGCTCCGGCTTGGCCGGTGTCGGCTCGAGCTTCTGCTCCGGCGGCGCCACCACGTCGGGCTTCTCCTGCGGCGGTGTCGGCGCGATGGTCTCCTCGACCGCCTGCCGCTGCATCGGCTCCGGCGGTGAGGCATCGGCCTCCTTCATCACCGGCCCCGGCACCACGTCATCCGGCGTCGCCTGAGGCGCCGACGTGATCGGCGCCATATCGATCATGACCGCAGGCAGGGTGACGCCCTGCTCCGGTTGCGACCGCACCCAATTCATCGCGATCACCGCAGCGATGACATGCAACGCCACGATCACCGCGGCCGAAACGCCCCAACGCGCCGTTTCGCGCTCGCCGAGCGGTTCATGCAGGGCAAAAGCGCTCGCCGACATCAGCTGCGTCCGTCGAGGCCGACCAGGGCGACCTTGAGATAGCCGCCATTGCGCAAGGTGTTCATCACCTCCATCAGGTCGCCATAAGAGACAGCCTTGTCGGCGCGGAGATAGATGCGCTCGTCCTTGCGGCCCTTGGTGGCGGCATCGAGCGCCGTGACGAGGCCTTCGCGTGCCATTGTCTCCTCGCCGACGGCGACGGTGAGATCCGGCTTCACCGTCACGAAGGTGGGCTTGTCCGGCCGCGGCGCCGGCTCGGCGGCGGTGGCCGGCAGCTCGACGCCGATGTCGACGGTGGCGAGCGGGGCCGCCACCATGAAGATGATCAGCAGCACCAGCATCACGTCGATGAACGGCGTGACGTTGATCTCATGGGTGACGTCGAGATCGCCGGGGTCGCCGCGCCTCAGCGGCGATCCCCCGCGTGCGCCGAGCTTCGCGGCCATGGCCTACTCCGCCGCCCGCGCCAGGCGGAACTCTCTGTGGTCGCGCTGGCGGCTGACCAGCAGCATGAGCTGCGCCGAAGCGTCGCCGAGCAACGCCCGGTAATTTGCGATGCCGCGGACAAGCTGATTGTAGATCACCACGGCCGGGATCGCGGCGACGAGTCCGAGCGCAGTCGCAAGCAGCGCCTCGGCGATGCCGGGCGCGACCACCGCAAGGCTCGTGGTGTGGCTCTCGGAGATGCCGATGAAGGAATTCATGATGCCCCAGACCGTGCCGAACAGGCCGACGAACGGCGCGGTGGCGCCGATGGTCGCGAGCACGCCGGTGCCGCGCGCGATCTGCCTGGACATCGCGGCCTCGACCCGTTCCAACCGCAGCGCGACGCGCTCCTGGAGGCCGTCATCGACAATGCCGCCGGAGAGCTCCGCCTCCTTGGCGCAGGACTGGATGAGCTGGGCGACCGCATCATGCGCGTCGCCGGTCCGCTCCGCCGCCTCGGCCAGCTTCATCCTGCCCTCGAGCGCACGCGTCCGCTGCACGGCGAGCGCGCTCTTGCGGCGCAGCTCGATGGTCTTAGCGAGCCACACCGTCCACGTCACCAGCGAGGCGATGGCGAGCCCGACCATCACCGTCTTCACGATGATGTCGGCACCGAGGAACATGCCCCAGGGCGACAGATTGCGCGGCAACAGCGCTTCGTCGATCGCGAAGGCCGGGGCCGGCGCAAGCACCAGCCCAATTGTTAGGATCACATGCCGAAGCCCAAAATTGCTCTGCATCCTGATCTCCCGACAGACAGAAGGAAATTATGCCACGCCTTGCGCCGCGACCCGGTCCGCCAGCTGCCGGAATCGCACGAGCTGGTCCGCCCGCAGCGCCCGGGTCTCGTCGCGGCCGACGAAGACCTTGAACATGATGCCGCCGTCGGCATTGACGAACGCAACGAAGGCCGAGGTCTTGCCCATGAAGGGGCGTTCGACGAAGGCCAAGGCCGCGCAGCGCTCGTGGCGGAGATGGCCGTGCAATCCCTTCGGCTGCATCAGGTTGAAATAGCCGCGGCCGACCTCGCCCGCCGGGACCGCGCCCGTGAACTCGAAGATCGCGTCATCCGTGTGCACGATGAGCGTGACCTCGCCCCACGCGGCGATGTCCTGCATGGCGGCGGCGAAATGCTCGCCGCCACCAACGCGCACCATGGACGACGGCAGCGCCTCGATCACCGCCCGCGGAGTGACCTTGCGCTCGCGCGCAACGTCCTCGATCACCGCACCGGGATTGTCAGCCATGTACGCCTTGAGATCGGCGAGATCGGTGCTCAGCATGTCCGGCTCCCTTTCCTGATCCGCCGCGATCTAGGCGGCCGCGTTCGTCTTGCGCTCGGTCATGATGACCTCGAACCCTTCGAACTTGGGATGGCCGAGATAGAGGCTTTCGCCGGTCTTGTTGTCGGCGCGCGCGTGGGCGCGGCGGAATTCGTCCGACCGCGTCCAGGCCTCGAACGCCGCCTTGTCGACCCAGACCGTGTGCGAAGAATACAGCGTGTGGTCCTCGAGCGCCGGCCCCTTCAGCAGGTGGAATTCAACGAAGCCGGCCATGCTGCCGAGATAGGATTCGCGGGTGCGCCAGACGGTCTCGAAAGCAGCCTCCGAGCCGAGCTTCACCTGGAAACGATTCATGGCGATGAACATCAGATTTTCTCCTGTCAGTCTTGTTGATCGGCGAATGCCGAGCGGATGTTTCAGAACGTGCCGAAGCCACGCTGGGACATCAGCGTGGCTCTGGCGGTGAATACGGCGTCCCGTTTGCTGTCGTCGGCGTACTCCTTAGATGCCGCCGAAGTGGTACTTCAGGCCTCCCTTGACCACGAGCCCGGGGCCGGCGCTCGCCCATTTCACGTCGTTTTGCGTATCGCCCGTACTGCCGACCGGAATGGCGTAGGGCCGGTAGTACTGGTTGAGAAGATTTTCGACCGAGAAGTTGAGCGTGAGATCGGGCCGCGGCTGATACTGGGCGTAGAGGTTGACGAGATCGTACGACGTCGCCGGCGTATAGGTCGGCGGGATGTCGGTGTTCGCAATCACCGACGTCCACATCACCGAGAGGATCAGGGTCCGGTCCAGCAACCGCACGCCGGCGGTCGTCGTGACCTTCTGCGGCGGAACGCTGTACAGGCCAAATCCCGTCTGGAGGTTTTTGCCGTTCTGGTAACTGCCGGAGAGGCCGAAGAACCAGGTGTTCGCGTCGTACATCGCCTCGGCCTCGAAACCCTGGATGCGGGCGGACGCGACGTTCTGATATTGCAGGAACGGAAGCACGGTGATGGAGGGCGCCGGCGGCGGGCCGGTGGGGACCACCAGCGGATTTCCATAGGCGACCTGATCGATGAAGTCGGAGATGTCGTTGCGGAACACGTTGATCTTGCCGCGCAGCGTATCGCCCGCCGTGAACAGATCGTTCTTCTTGATGTTGAAGCCGATCTCCTTGTTCTTGCCGACCTCGGGCCGCAGATTCGGATTCGGGACGAAGCAGAAGGTCGAATCCGCTCCCGGACCCGGCGTGCCCGACGGACAGCGGAAGAACGAGTCGTTGACCGTCGCGCCCGAATGCGGACCGCTGACCAGCGTTTCCGTGATCGACGGCGCGCGATAACCTTCGGCGTAGCTGACATAGGGCGTCACGACCGCCGTGGGAACGAGCCCGACGGTGATCTTCGGCGACAAACGGTCGCCGCCGGACGACGAGGATGCCGAGGAGAGCTGATAATTGTCGTAACGAAGCGCGCCGATCACCTCGAGCATGGAGGTGTAATTGGCCTTCCACTGCACGAAACCGCCGGAGACCGTACGCTGACCGCCGGGCGTCGTCACTTCCGACGTGCCGGTCCTGTCCTGCGTCGACACCTTGTCCTGGAACGCGTCCAGTCCGTAGGTCACCGCGTGACGCCAGCTGCCGGTATCGAAGCGCGTGGTGTTGTACACGTCGACGCCGACCGTATCGAGCAGATATCCACGGTTGCTGCCGATACAGCCGGACACGGCATTGCCGGGCACGCCGCTGCAGAAGACCGACGGCGTCGTGCTGGTATGCGCGGTCTTGACCTGGTCGTTCTCGGTGCGATTCCAGTAGACCTTCGCATCCCAGTCGAACCACTGGTCATCCGGCTGCGAATATTTCCAGCCGAGCGTCGTGGTGTAGTTCTTGACGTCGGACCTGTAGATCGACGTGCCGCTCAGGTTGTTGGCGCCGTTCGCATTGGTCGAGTTGGGATCGCCGGCACGGCGTGGCGGCTGACCCACGCTGTAGATGTCCTCCTGGAAGATGGTGCCGAGCTTGATCTCGTGCCCATCGGCCGGGCGCACCGTCAGCTTGGCGATGCCGCTGGTGAGCCGGTTGCCGGTGTTGGCGACCTCGAAGCCGGTGCCGTCTTTGTAGCTCTCCTGCGTCGAATAGGTGCCGCCCGCGAACACGTCCACATTTGGATTGACGTGAACACCGCCGAAGGCCGAACCGAGCGCTCGCCCGTAATTGCTGCCAAGAATGGTCTTGACGTCAACACCCCAACGTTCGCCGGCACGCACGACGTCCTCGATATCCTTGGTGCGGAACGACGCCACGCCGCCGATCGCACCGGAACCGTAGATGTTGGCGGTCGGACCACGAACGATGTCGATGCCGCTGATCAGTTCGGGGTTGAGGAAGAACGAGCCGTTGGCGAAATGGCCCGTGCGCTGATAATTCTGCCGCGCGCCGTCGACGACGACGGCGACGCGGCCGAAATCCTGCAAGCCGCGGATATTGATCGAGGTCGACGGCTCGTCGCCGCGGTTCTGAACCCATACGCCCGGCACATTATAGATGAGATCGCCGACCGTGCTGGCCTGGCGGCTTTCGATCTGCGCCGAAGTCACGACGCTGACCGGTGCGAGCGCGTCGACCGCGCGCTCGTCGGTCTTGGAGGCGGCAGCCGTGATGGTGTCGAGCGCCTGAACACCGACGATCGCCTGCGCGCGTGCATCCCACACGCTGGTGCTGGCCTGCTGCTGCTGAACAGCTTGCGGCTTGGCCGGGTTGCGCTTGGCCTGCTTGGGCTTCGCCGGCTTGGATGATTGCGCGGTTTGATCCGCGGTCTGCGCAAAGCTGCTCACCGGCGACACCGCCGCAATTGAAACCACCGACGCGCCCAAAATCAGCGCGCGCGAATACCTAGCCCCGTCAGCCATACACCCAACCCAATCATGATATGTCTTGTTTGGCTGGCGTGCGCTCGCGCGGCGAGCGACTGGCTGGCTATTCTCTGGTGCAGGCCCCCCGGCCCGCATTGTTCCATTTGGTTACGTGGCAACACCCTGACGGTCAATGTCATCGGGTTGCAGTTTATATCGATTGTAAATTGCCGCCGTTGGAATGCGCCTGATGCCGCTTATACAAACAAGACGCATCTGAAATTTCGAAAGCGCATCACACCTACCATGTCAGCAACGTCCGGAGACAATAGCGGCGATGCGGCAGGGCCGACACAAAGCCCTTCTGCAACAACGAGAAGTTTGACCATACGCGGGAGCCGGATCGACAGCCGCGAGCTGTTTGCGGCGGAGCGCGAGATCATCATCGCGCATGGCGAGGACGCCTATCGCCTTCGCCTGACCTCGCAGAACAAGCTGATCCTGACGAAGTAACCTGCAATGACATTTTGTCGCACCCTCGCAAACCTCCTGCTCACCGGCACCATCGCGCTCGCCTCGACCGCGCACGCCGCCGGTATCACGGTGCATGATGCGCGCAATCGCGATGTCGCCGTTGCCGACTTCGCCCGCACGGTCTCGATCGGCGGCGCCATTACCGAGATCCTCTATGCGCTCGGGCTGGAGAGCCGCCTGGTCGGCGTCGACACCACGAGCCTCTATCCGGCAGCGGCGCTGCACGACAAACCCAATGTCGGCTACATGCGCCAGATTTCGGCCGAGGGCGTGCTGGGCCTCAACCCGACCCTGATCCTGGCGATCCAGGGATCGGGCCCGCGCGAGACCATGGACCTCCTGGAGACGGCGAAGGTGCCGCTGGTGCTGGTGCCCGAGACCTTCTCGGAGGAAGGCCTGATCGAGAAGATCAAGCTGGTCGGCCATGCCATGGGCGTCGATGCGCGCGCCGAATGCCTGAGCACCGCAGTGGCTACGGATCTTGCGCAGCTGCGCGCACTGCGTGCCAAGGTCACGAAGCCGGTCCGCGTGATGTTCGTGATGTCGCTCCTGAACGGACGGGCGATGGTCGCCGGTCACAAGACCGCCGCCGACGAGATCATCCAGCTTGCAGGCGCCACCAACGCGGTCGAGGATTACGACGGCTACAAGAACATCGGCGACGAGGCGATCGTCGCGGCAAAACCCGACGTCGTGCTGTCGATCGAGCGCGGCAAGGATTCACTGCAGGCCGACGCGGTCTACGCCCATCCCGGCTTCGCCTTGACGCCGGTCGCGGCCAACAAGAGCTTCATCACGATGGACGGGCTCTATCTGCTCGGCTTCGGCCCGCGCACGGCCGCGGCGGCCCGTGATCTCTCCGTCAAGCTCTATCCGGCATTGGCCGAGGGCGGCGCCTTCACGTCGGCTCTGTCGGCGGCGAATTGCCGGCAATGAGCGTGGCGATCGGTACGGACTCGCGGAGCCCGCGACGTGCGGGCGCAGGACGGCGATTTACGTCGATTGCCATTCCCCTGCTCCTGGTGATCCTCGCGGCCACCGCCATCGTCGCGCTGACCGTGGGCGCGGCCGGCATTCCCCTCTCCCGGCTGCCTGCTGCGCTCGGTCTCGCAGGCAACACCACCGCCGACGCCGTGACGACGCGCGACCAGCTCGTGTTGTGGTCGATCCGCATTCCCCGGATCGCGGCGACCGCGATGGTCGGCGGCCTGCTCGCCGCGGCGGGCGCCATCATGCAAGGACTGTTTCGCAACCCGCTCGCCGATCCCGCGCTGGTCGGCGTCTCCAGCGGCGGTGCGCTGGCGGCCGCAAGCGCAATCGTCTTCACCGATTCGCGCTTCGGCGAGACGCTGCGCTTCCTTCAGACCGAGCTGTTGCCGCTCGCGGCCTTTGCGGGCTCGCTGGCCACGACCGCGATCCTTTACGGCATCTCCAGCCGCGCGGGGCGGACCTCGATCGCGATCTTCCTGCTCGCCGGCGTCGCCATCACTGCCATCACCAATGCCGGCATCGGGCTTCTGGTGTTCATCGCCGACGACCGCCAGCTTCGCGACATCACATTCTGGCTGCTGGGCTCGATGAGCGGCGCGACCTGGACCAAGGCCGCCGTGCTCGCGCCGATCCTCATCATCGGGCTCGGCGCCTGCGCGTATATTGCCCGCGGCCTCGATCTGCTGGTGCTCGGCGAGGCCGACGCGTTTCACGGCGGCGTCGACGTCGAGCGTCTCAAGCGGATCTCGATCGTCATGGTCTCCGCCATGACAGGGGTCGCGGTGTCGATCAGTGGCGTCATCGGCTTCGTCGGCATCGTCGTGCCGCATCTGCTCCGTCTCGTTATTGGACCTGCGCATCGCCTGCTGCTGCCGGCCTCGGTGCTGCTTGGCGCGATCCTGATGGTCGGCGCCGACACGCTGGCGCGCACGATCGTGGCGCCCGCGGAGATGCCGATCGGCATCTTGACGGCAGCGGTCGGCGCGCCTGTCTTCCTCGGCATCCTGCTGCGCCAGCGCGGGCTCGCCTCGCTATGAGCGCCGTGATCGAGGCGCGACGCTTAAGCAAGCGCGCCGGCCGCGCCACGCTGCTCGATGGTGTCGGCCTATCGGTTGAAGCCGGCGAGATGGTCGCGATCATCGGCCCGAACGGCGCCGGCAAGTCGACGCTGCTGCGGCTGCTCTCCGGCGATCTCCGCCCGAGCGAGGGCGAGGTGCACCTGAAGCAGCGCGACATAAGCAGTTATACGCCGCGCGAGCTTGCCGCGCGCCGCGCGATGCTGTCCCAGCACATCAACGTCACCTTCCCCTTCACGGTCGAGGAGATCGTGCTGATGGGCGCGGGCGACCGCAGCCTGCGCGATGCCGTGTCGCTCGTCGACGCCGCGCTGGACGAGGTTGGCCTCGCACATTTCCGCGAACGGCAATTGCCGACGCTATCGGGCGGCGAGCAGCAGCGCACCCATTTCGCCCGCGTGCTGGTGCAGCTCGCCTGCGGCGAGGCCGAGCATGGGCCGGGGCTCCTGCTGCTGGACGAGCCGACATCGAGCCTCGACCTGCGCCACCAGATCGACCTCGTCGAAGCCGCGCGCCGCCGCGCGGCAGGCGGCACCGCTGTCATCGCGATCCTGCACGACCTCAACCTCGCGATCCGCTTCGCCGACCGGCTCATCGTCCTGAACGGCGGCAAGCTCGCTGCCGACGGCCCGCGCGCGGAAATCGTCACGCGCGAGACCATTCGCGACATCTTCGAAATCGACGCCGTCGTTCATCAGGCCGACGACGGCGTGCCCTACGTGCTGCCGCAATCGATGCGGGCGGCGGCGCGAGCCGAACTGCCGCCGCGGTGAAGATGCACTCCCTCGCCCCGCTTGCGGAGAGAGGTAACGAAGACGGCGCCGCGCCTCGGTTCAGACCGGGCGCATTACCCCGCCGGCACGATCACCATGCCCTTGTCCTTGGGCCAGCGGACGCGCCAGGCGAACTTGATCTCCTTGATCTCGCCGGGTTTTGCGTCGAACGCCCATTCCAGCACGCCGCGCCTTTCGCGCAGATTGGTGGTCGTGGGCGGCGTGGTCGAGGACAGCATCTCGACGCCAATATCCTCGTTCTCGCTGACCGGAAGCTGATCCTCGATCGCGATGCGGATCGGGAAGTCGTGCCCGTTGCGAACGACGGTGCGGAACGAACGCGTGTCGGTCTTGGAGGACGCGATCACCCCGGCCGTGCCTTCGTTCTGCCTGATGACGGTGCGCTCGATCTTGATCTTGTCGTCGGCACCGAAGCCGAGCCGGATCGCGTCGTTCCGCGCGGCGGTCGAGAATTTGCTGCGACCGACGAACGTGCCGTCGCGGAAGATCGCGACCTTGCCGGGCAGCAGATTGGTATCCTCGGCAAGCTTGAATGACGCCTCGAGGTAAGCGGTGGGATCCGCGACCGGGGCGGCACGGATGGCGAGGTCGGGCGTCACCGTCATGGAGGAGATGAGCAGGCTCTTGGCGCCCTCATTGGCACCGAGGCTGACGCGGCCGCTGATCTGATACACGGCCTGAAAATCGCCGATCTCGGCGTTGGCCTGCTGCTCGTCCGCGCGCTCACGCAGCTCGGGCTCCGCAGCTTTCGCCATCGCCGGAGATTGCGCCTGCCGCGTCATCGGCTGCGCGGGCACCGCCATGTCCGACGCCGTGCCCATTGCCAGCGGCTTCGGCAGTTGCGGATACCTCACAACCAGCGAATTCAGCTCCGGTGCGCTACCGCCGCGGCTGACGCGAACGGTGGAAACACCGAGGTTGACGTTCGACCAGTCTTCGCCGGTCGACTGCGTCACCTCGGCGCGGCGAACCAGCTCGAGCTGCGGCTTGCGGTCCTTGGCACCGGTGTCGAGCCGGGCATCATACAGCGGCAGCCAGCGCGCATTGCGGACTGCATAAGTCACCCGCAACGTCGCCTTCGTCGCGGCGGCGGCGGCAACATCGATGCGAACCTCAAGCTTGCTCGGCGGCTTGGCCGAACGCTCCGCTTCAAGTTGCGCGAGCTGCCGATCGATCTCGCGCTGCTTTCGCGTGGCGTCGCGGATCGCGGTATCGGCGGTCGCGATCTCCTCGGCGACCGCGGTAAAGGCCGCGCGCCATTCGGTGATCGGCCGAGCCTCGCCCTTCTCGCCAAGGCCGGCGGGAGAAGCCTCCGCAAAGTGCTGCGCGAATTTGCGCCGGGCGTTGGCCGCGTCGATATCGCCTTGCACATCGGCGCGCTGATCCTTCAACGCCTCGATGCGCTTATCGAGCTCGGGCAGATTGGCGGGTTGTGCCGCGCGCGGCGGCCGCGCGTCGATGGTCCCGATGGTCAGTTTTGCGCCCGCCTCGCCCTCGACACGGAGGGAGGACGGATCGAGCGAGAGCGGAAAGTCCTTGGCGACCAGCGTGCTGTCGCCGGAGGCGAGGTCCAGCGCGATGACACGGGTGACGGTGGCGCCATCCGGATAGACGGTGACGGTGTCGATGGCCGATGTGGCGTCCACATCGGCGGCCCATGATGGCGACGCCGTCGCCATGGTCACCAGAACCAGGCTCGTCGTTGCCAGACATCTTGCGGTGATGCGCATAAAGTCCCTCCTGCCGTATCGCCGCGCCGCCAGCCGGACGCGTGCGATCAAATGCCTCGCCAACATGGTTGGACGCGGCAGGGAAGGAACTGGTTCGATTGGGGTTTCCGTGGGGCGCCGCCGCGGCCGCACCAAGGCCGCGGAACGTGTCGTCGTCCCGTGGCGAAGCCGTTAAACTTAGGTCCTTAAACCGGGGTGGGCGAACCCTGGCCGAAGATGCGGCGGAGCAGATCGGTCACGTTGCGGGCGCCGGCCTTCTTCAGGATGCCTGCGCGGTAGCCTTCGACCGTCCGCGCACTCAGATGTATGCGCCGGGCGATCTCCTTGTTGGTCAGGCCGGCAGCAAGGTGCTCGAGCACATCGACTTCGCGCCCGGTCAGGGGCTCGCAGCCGGGCAGCCAGCGTTGCCGGTTTGAACCCGGCTGCGCGAACTCGTCGATGGCAGCATCGATCCGGTCGACGATGTCGCGGGTGCGGAACGGCTTCTCGATGAAGTCGGCCGCGCCGCTCTTGATCGCGTCGACCGCCATGGCGATGCTGCCGTTCGCGGAGGTCACCAGAACCGGCGCCATGCAGTTCTCCTCGCGCAGGCGCTTGAGCACGTCGAGGGCGGAACGATCCGGCGGCATCTCCAGCAACACGCAGGCCGGCATCCGGGCCTTGGCTTCCGACAGCAGCGACGCGCCGTCGGCAAAGCAGATCACGTCATAGGCGCTCTGTTGAAGCGCCATTGAAAGTTGTTCGCGGGAGGCCGCGTCAGTTTCAATGACGAATACCTCACCCTTGGAAAGCATGTTTCCCGGCATCATCCCGATCCAGCAATGTCTTGGTCAAATGGCCCGAGACGGCAGCGGGGCTTCGTCGCGCCGCGTCGTCATACGCACGGCATTCACGCCCGTGCTTCGGTTTCCCTTATGTATGTTCCATCCTGTTCCCGGATTTGACGGATCGGGACAGAAACTTTACATTTCGGGACATCTGCGGGAATGGCTGACTGGAACGGGTCGCATGACCGACCTCATGCGCAGCGCAGGCTTGAGCTACTACCCGGATGTCGCCCGGTCGGTCGGGCTCGACCCGAAACAGATGATGCGCAAGGTCAGGCTGCCACTGGCCGTGCTCGACAAGCCCGATACCCCCATTGCCGTGACCAGCCTGCGCCGGCTGCTCGAATTGTCGGCAGAGGCATCGGGTGCCGAAGATTTCGGCTTGCGGCTCGCCGAGCGCGGCGGGCTGACCAATTTCGGCGCGGTCGGCCTGATAGTGCGTGAACAGGCGACCGTCAGTGAGGCCATCGAAGCGTTCTCGCGCTTCATCCACGTTCATCACGACGGCATGAAGCTTGAGGTCACGCGCGATAAGCAGACCGTGACGGTCACACTGCATTTGCGCGGCCGGCAGCCGACCGCGCCGCGCCAGTCGATCGACATGGCGCTCGGCAGCGTCCACCGCATCATCCAGTCGCTGTTCAGCAGCGACTGGCGGCCGCTCGAGGTGCATCTGCATTATCCGCCGCCACACGACCGCAAGCGCTACCGCGACTTCTTCGGTTGCCGCGTCACCTTCAATGCCGATGACGATGCGATCCTGTTGTCGGCGCATGACATGGAGCGGCGAATTCCGAGCGCGCATCCGCTGATCGCGAGCTATCTGCGCAAGCGGATCGAGGCGATCGAGACGCGGCCGGCAAGCTGGGAGGAGAAGGTCGACGAGGTGGTACGCATCCTGCTCGCAAGCGGCGACTGCACGGTCGAGCGCGTGGCCGAGCATCTCGCCTGCACCCGCCGCACCATCCATCGGCACCTCGCCGCATCGGGCACCAGCTTCTCGGCGATCCTCGACGCGCAGCGCGCCGATCTCGTGACCCAGCTGATCGACGACCCCGGCCGGCCGCTGGCCGATATCGCCACCCAGCTCGGCTTCTCCGCGCAGAGCGCGATGGCGCGCTGGTTCCGTGGCCGCTTCGGCTGCAACATCACCGCATGGCGCAAGGGCGTGCGGCCGCTGGCCAAGCGCGCCGGCGTTCCCTCGGCGTCCGCGGCCTAGGCTCAGCGTGCCGGAGCGGGCACGCCCATGATGGCAAGGGCGCGCCGGGGGCTGCCGGCGAGCAGCGGGCCGAACGCAATCGCAAAGCCGAGGAACGCGACGATCCAGCCGCAGGCGGCGATGTGCAGCAGGACATCGCCATGCGCAGGCAGCACCACCGCAGCGACCCGCGCCAGCGCCGCGACGATGATCGCAGCGTAAATCCCCTGCGTCGCGGGCGAGGCCGTCAACGCCTGTCCGGTATGCCCGAGGCTCGCGCGGGTCATCACCGCGAGCGTCATGGTTCCGGCCGCACCAGCCATCCAGGCGTGAATGCCCGCGCTCGGCGGCAGCGCGCCGAAGACAGCCAGGGCATGCAGCAGGAAGCCCAGCGGCACGAAGACATAACCGACATGCAGGATCAGCAGCAGCCGCTCGCGCGTGGTGCGATCGCCGGCCCAGCGTGCAAGCCGGACCAGGTGCAGCACGCCGACCAGCGCCATCACCGCGCCGGTGACCGTGTTCAGCGGCGCCACGATCCATGCGATCAGCGCGAACGCGCTCAATCCGATCATCGCGCCGTCGAAGCGCCCGAACGGCACCGGCAGGCGGCCGGGATTGAACTTGACCAGCCAGTTGCGGGTGAAGCTCGGGATGATGCGGCCGCCGATCAGCGAGATCAGCAGCACGACCACGCCGATGCCGACGCGGATGCTGACATCGGCCGCGCCCTCGAAGTGCGCTTCGAGATGGAAGGCGACGTTACCGGCGAGCAGCACCAGCACGAGCACCACCACCGGCAGATTGCGCCAATTGCCGCCCGCGATGATTTCGCGCGTGGCCGCAGCGACGACCAATGCCAGGAAGGCGGCATCGACGACGAGCGCGAACGCCCAACCGATATCGGCGGACAGGGTCACTGCAAAACGTCCGGCCAGCCACACGGTCAGCAGCGCGCCCAGCGACGTCCCCTGGATCGGCAGCCGCCCGGTCCAGTTCGGGATCGCCGTGAACAGGAATCCCGTGATCACCGCCGGCAGGAAGCCGTAGAGCATTTCGTGGACGTGCCAGTCGCGCGGCGCGAACGCAGAGCTCACCGACAATTCGCCGTAGAACATCGGCAGCCAGGCCAGGATAGAAAGCCCCGCCTGGATCGCGGCGAGCAGGAAAAACGGCCGAAAGCTGTTCGCAAACAGCGGCCAGCCCTCAAAGTTACGGGATCGGGCGCCAGCCATGGGGGCAACTCCTGTGAATTCGGACGGTCACCTGGATCGTCATTTGGAAAAATACTGCCGTCCGGCCGGCCCGTTTTGCGCTATCGCAAACTGCCTGACGAATACAGGTGCCATCACACTCCGAGCGCCAAGGAGGCAGAATGGCCAAGGTCGACACATCGCTGGTTGCGCATTTGCCGCTGTTTTCAGGCGTCAAGCCGGAGGACCTCGAGGAAATCCTGCGCGAGGCCCGCTCGGCGCGGTACCCCAGGAACACCGCCATTTTCGAACAGGGCGCCGACGCGCAATCCTTCTTCCTGCTGCTGCACGGCCACGTCCGCGCGGCCAAGACCACCCCGACCGGCGAGCAGATCGTGGTGCGCTATGTCGCCCCCGGCGAGACCTTCGGGCTCGCGATGGCGATTGGAGCCGCGCACTATCCGGCGACCGCGATGGCGGTCGACGACAGCGTGGTGCTGATCTGGCCGAATTCGGCCTGGCCGCGGCTGATCGAGCGGTTTCCGGCAATCGCCGCCAACACGCTGCAAACCGTCGGCGCACGACTGCAGGAGAGCCATACCCGCATCCTGGAAATGTCGACCCAGCAGGTCGAGCAGCGCGTCGCGCATGCGCTGCTGCGGCTCGCAAAACAGTCCGGCAAGAAGCTCGACCACGGCATCGAGATCGACTTCCCGATTAGCCGCCAGGACATCGCGCAGATGACCGGCACCACGCTGCATACCGTCAGCCGCATCCTCAGCGGCTGGGAGAGCCAGGGCCTCGTCGAGAGCGGCCGCCAGCGCATCATCCTGCGCGATCCGCACAAGATCGTCGTGCTGGCGGAGCGTACGGCGGACGGCAATTCTGCGTAAGATAGGGGTGAGGGCGCTTCCGCTTACGGCGCAAGCCTGCCCTCACCCGGGAGTCCGCGCGCGACCCGCGCGAACTCCGACTCGCCTCACGCCGGTACGCATTCGCACAGCGCAGCGAGGAATTTGTCGCGATCGATGCCATGCTCGCGGCAGGCGTCTTCCACGGTATGGAAGGTCGCGATCGGACAGCCGACGCAGGCCATCCTGAAGGCGAGGAACACGCGGATCGTGTGCGGTGCCGCTCGCATGATGTCATCGACCAGATCGTCGGATCGGAAGGGCATGGACAACTCCGTTCCGAAGTGACGATAGCCGGGTGGGTCCGAGCTTCTTTGTTGAAGCGCAAGCTGGTGGTTGCTTCTCCCTCTCCCCGCAAGCGGCAGGGCTATCGCATATGAGAAAAAACGTGGCGGGAAGCTCGCCCGCAGCCATCCTTCGAGACGCCCGCCTCCGGCGGGCCCTCAGGATGAGGACGGAGTACGTGGTCACTATTTCGACAGGCAAAGCCGCCGCTCAGCCTCATCCTGAGGAGACCGCGGAGCGGTCGTCTCGAAGGACGAGGCGCTCGCTCAGACCCCGCCAAGCTCATATGCAAAAGTCCCTGCCGTAGGCGGCGCGAGGTGAACTACACCGCCCTGCTGTGCAACTGCTTGCCCGGATCCAGATGCGCATCGAACGCCGCTGCAACACTGCGCACCAGGAAGCGCGAGTCGCTTGCGACCGCGAGACGGTCGCCGTCGAGCCTGACGATGCCGTCCGAGATCAGCGGCTTTAGGCGCGCGGCCGATTGCAGCATCGCTTCGGGCTCCGCACCATGTCGCGCACAGATGTCGCCGAGATCGGCGCTGAACTCGCACATGATGCGCTCGATGATGTCGGCGCGGAGCCGGTCGTCGTCGGTGAGCCCGTAGCCCTTCGCGGTGGCGAGGCGGCCGGCGGCCACGCTCTGCGCGTAGGCGCCGATCTGCACCTGGTTCTGCACATAGCCCTGCGGCAGATGCCCGATCGCGCTCGCGCCGAAACCGAGCAGGACTTCGCCCTTGTCGGTGGTGTAGCCCTGGAAATTGCGCCGCAGCGTCCGTTCCTCGAAGGCCACGGCCATGGCGTCGTCGGGTCGCGCGAAATGATCGAGCCCGATCTGCACGTAGCCGGCCTCCTTCAACGCATTGGCGATCGCGCAGGCCTGGTCATGACGTGCGAGGCCGTCGGGCAGTACGGCCTCGTTGATCATGCGCTGGTGCTTCTTGAAATCAGGCACATGCGCATAGCCGAACACCGAGAAACGATCGGGCCCGAGCTCGAGGCTGCGCCGAACGGTGTCCAGGCAGGACGCCACGGTCTGGTGCGGCAGCCCATAGATGAGGTCGAAGTTGATCCCGTTGATGCCGGCGCGATGCAGCCTATCGACGACGGAAGCCGTCTGCTCATAGCTCTGCACGCGATTGATCGCGCGCTGCACGACCGGATCGAAGCTCTGCACGCCCAGGCTGGCGCGGTTGACGCCGGAGAGCCGCATGGCCTCCACCATCTCTGATGTCAGCGTGCGCGGGTCGATCTCGACCGCGATCTCGGCCGAGGGCAGCACGAAGAACGAATGGCGCATCGCCGCCATCAACTCGGCAAAAGCCTCCGGCGCCATGATGGTCGGCGTGCCGCCACCGAAATGGATGTGCTCGACCTTGATGCGGCGACCGATGGTCTCAGACACCTGCGCGATCTCGCTGCGCAGCGTCCGCTGATAGGCTGCAATGAGCCCGTCGCGGCGAACGATCTGGGTATGGCAGCCGCAATACCAGCACATCTCGCGGCAGAACGGCACGTGCAGATAGAGTGACGCGCTGGCGCCTGCCGGGAGCCCGGCGAGCCATTCGGCATAAGCATCCGGGCCGACCGCCGGCGAGAAATGCGGTGCGGTCGGATAGCTCGTGTAGCGCGGCAATCTCTCTTCGCCGTAGCTCGCTGCGAGATCTGTCCTCATGTCTTACCCATTCGTAAATCGATGCCGCGCGGTGGCGCGGCAAATCCCGGATGGCATTGGATGACCCGTTTTCGGGCGGACCACCTTGCGCTCGCTCAAAGTCCGAGCGCCGGATCGGGGCCATGATGACGTTCAATCATGACTCACTGGAGATAGGCCATGGCGTCGCTCGCGCTCGATCTCGTTCTCTGGCTCACCGGCGCTCGCGGTCATATCCCGCGCTTCGACGATTTTCGTCCCGCCCCCGCGGCACCCGCCGTCGGCGCAGGTTATCTCGTGCGGGTGCTGGCGATCACGGCCGCCATCTTTGCAGCGCTGTCGCTCGCGGTCTGGGGCACGGTCTGGATTGCGATCCAGCTTCTCTGATCGACAACCATAGATTCACAATCGCGCATAGTTGAACATGCGAACGATTTGCCGCTTGCGCGACTGATATCACGCGACGCCGCGTGCTTCGCACGGCCGATACGCGCTTCGGCAAACCTCCTAAGGATTTTACCGGAGGCGAATTCGGCAAAAGCTTGTCGCAGCGCAAACACTCTTGCCGTAACAGGCGCAGACTGCATCCGTCATCAAAACCCTTTCAGATGAAGGATGCTTCCGATGTTCACCCGCAGAGCCGCATTGATCAGCGCCGCCGCGACCGCCCTGATGCTCGCGACACCCACGTTCGCCGCCGGCGATCTCAAGCTGCCGCGGCAGAAGGTCGAGCTGGTCGCCCCGCCCTTCGTGCACGCGCACGAGCAGGCCACGACGCAGGGGCCCAAGATCGTCGAGTTCAAGCTCAACATCGAGGAGAAGAAGGTCGTCATCGACGACAAGGGCACCACGTTCCAGGCCATGACCTTCAACGGCTCGATGCCGGGCCCGCTGATGGTCGTGCATGAAGGCGACTACGTCGAGGTAACGCTGGTCAATCCCGCGACCAACACCATGCCGCACAACATCGACTTCCACTCCGCGACCGGCGCGCTCGGCGGCGCCGAGCTCACGCTGGTCAATCCCGGCGAGCAGGTCGTGCTGCGCTGGAAGGCAACGCGGACCGGCGTGTTCGTCTATCACTGCGCCCCGGGCGGCCCGATGATCCCCTGGCATGTCGTCTCCGGCATGAACGGCGCGGTGATGGTGCTGCCGCGCGACGGACTGAACGACGGCAAGGGCCATGCGCTGAAATACGACAAGGTCTACTATGTCGGCGAGCAGGACATGTATGTACCGCGCGACGAGAAGGGCAACTTCAAGTCCTACGATTCGCCGGGCGAGGCCTTCACCGAGACCGAAGAGGTGATGAAGAAGCTGATCCCCTCCCATGTCGTGTTCAACGGCAAGGTCGGCGCGCTCACCGGCAAGAACGCGCTGACGGCCAAGGTCGGCGAGAACGTGCTGATCGTGCATTCGCAGGCCAATCGCGACAGCCGTCCGCACCTGATCGGCGGCCATGGCGACTATGTCTGGGAGACCGGAAAATTCTCCAACGCGCCGGAGACGGGCCTCGAGACCCGGTTCATCCGCGGCGGCTCGGCGGGAGCTGCGCTCTACAAGTTCCTGCAGCCCGGCATCTACGCCTATGTCACGCATAATCTGATCGAGGCAGCCGACCTCGGCGCCACCGCGCACTTCAAGGTCGAAGGCAAGTGGAACGACGATCTGATGACCCAGGTGAAGGCGCCCGCGGAGATACCGGCTCCCAACACCAACTAGACGCGACAGGGGGCCGGTCATCGCCGGCCCCTTCCTTCTTCGGGGGACGACCATGCTGATCGCATTCAAGCTGAAACTGCTGCTCGCCTGCGCCGCAGGGCTCGCAGGGCCGATCGCCGTGGCGCCGCTGGTCTCGGACATGGCGGTCCATGGCACGGCGACGGAGCCTGCGATCGTCAGGGTCGCGCCGGGTAATCTCTCCTATCGCGAGGCCGGCGATTTCACCCGCGCGGGGCTGCAGGCCGAAGTGCCGCTGCGCGCGATGCGCTTCAACCGGCCGCTGCACATCATGCGGCACCAGGTCTCGTCATCCGACTATCAGCTTTGCGTGCAGGATAGCGCGTGCCGCGCGCTCGATCGTGGCGTCGCGATTGCGTCCGATCGTCCCGCGGTCCAGGTGAGCTGGCACGATGCGCAGGCCTATGCGGGCTGGCTGTCGCGCAAGACCGGCCACACCTATCGCCTGCCGAGCGACGCGGAATGGGCCTTTGCGGCCGGCTCCCGGTTCAGGGACGACGGCGCGCCTGTGGACGCAGACGATCCTTCAAAGCTCTGGCTCAGCCGTTACGAGCGTGAATCCGAGCGCGACCTCTCCGACACGACGGCCTATCCGTTCGGCAAGTTCGGCACCAACGAGCACGGTATCGAAGATCTCGCCGGCAATGTCTGGGAATGGACCTCGACCTGCTTCGTGCGCTCGCGGATCGACGCAGCCGGCAAGGCCGGCCGCCCCACCGTGAATTGCGGCGTGCGCGTCGCCGAGGGTGCGCACCGCGCCTACGTCACCGACTTCATCCGCGACGCTCGCGCCGGCGGCTGCGCACAGGGCGTGCCGCCCGCCAATCTCGGCTTCCGCCTGGTGCGCGAGGAGCCGTCATGGGTCGCAAGCGTGTCGGCGCGGTGGGGCAAGGTGTGGGCGGCAAGGTCGTAGGTATCGCCGAGTAGCCCGGATGGAGCGCAGCGCAATCCGGGATCGGACCATCCACGAGCACCCCGGATTTCGCTACGCTCCATCCGGGCTACGGCGCATCACATCGTTCGCGCAAACATGCGAAATCCGGGCGCGCCGATGATCGCCTCGAACGCGGGATCGCGCTTCTCTTCTGCGAAGACAAATCCTGCCCTGGCGTAGGCGCGTTCAGCCGGCTGATTGCCGATCAGGAACGATATCGTCGCGCGGGCAAATCCGGCCGCTCGTCCCTTATCCAGTGCGAGCGCAAGCAACGCCTGCACGAGGCCGCGACCGCCATAGGCGGGATCGGTCGCGACGTGCTCGATCATCCAATCACCCTCGCCGCCCTGAACCCAGCAGGCGCGCGTGTAGGTGCCGCGGCGACGGATGGCTTCCAGCTCCGGCGCGGCAAGCCCGGTCGCGGCACCGACCTCCTCGATGGCACGCCAGGCCGCAGGCCCCGTGCCGGCCGCCGGCAGTGCGCACAACGCGGCAGCAGGCTTGCCATCGATCTCGGCGATCAGGAATTGCGAGACATGCCACATCGACACCGCATGTGCGGTCGCGATGCGCGCGATGAAATCGCGGCACTGTGCCTGGGGCCAGCCGAGCGCGACGTCGAACCAACCGCGCGGCCGATAGCCGCGCTGCGACGACAGGATGGTTTGTGCGATGAAATCGGCGTCTTCGGGACGCGCAGACCGTATCGTCATGCGCGCCCCCGTTGCGACGACCTTACGTATTCTTCAGCGCGACGCGGAATTCGGCTTCGGTCTTGGCCTTGACCTCGTCGAGCGAGACGCCGTCGGCGAGCTCGATCAGCGCCATGCCGCCGTCGCCGTGCTTGTCGATGGTGAAGACCGCGAGATCGGTGACGACCATGTCGACCACGCGCTCGCCGGTCAGCGGCAGGTTGCACTTCTTCAGCAGCTTCGAGCCGTCCTTGGCCGAATGCTCCATCACGACGACGACGCGCTTGACGCCGGCGACGAGATCCATAGCGCCGCCCATGCCCTTGACCATCTTGCCGGGGATCATCCAGTTGGCGAGATCGCCGTTCTGGGCCACCTGCATGGCGCCGAGGATCGACAGGTCCATGTGGCCGCCGCGGATCATCCCGAAAGAATCCGCGCTCGAGAAATACGAGGTCGACGGCAGCTCGCTCACGGTCTGCTTGCCGGCATTGATGAGGTCGGCATCCACCTCGTCCTCATAGGGGAACGGGCCCATGCCGAGCATGCCGTTCTCGCTCTGGAGGCTGACATCGACGCCATCGGGGATGAAGTTCGAGACCAGCGTCGGGATGCCGATGCCGAGATTGACGTAGTAGCCGTCGCGCAGTTCCTTCGCGGCGCGCGCAGCCATCTGTTCACGGGTCCAGGCCATGTGAGTCTCCTGACGCTTAAGCGGCGGTGCGCGGGCGGGTGTTACGGAATTCGATGCGCTTCTTGGCCGTACCGACCTCGACGATGCGCTTCACGAAGATGCCGGGCGTGTGGATGTGGTCGGGATTGAGTTCACCGGCCGGAACCAGATGCTCGACCTCGGCCACCGTGATCTTGGCGGCGGTCGCCATCATCGGATTAAAGTTGCGCGCGGTCTTGCGGTAGATGAGGTTGCCGGCGGTGTCGCCCTTCCAGGCGTGCACGATGGCGAGGTCGGCGAACAGGCCACGCTCCATCAGGTATTTCTCGCCGTCGAACTCCTTCACTTCCTTGCCTTCGGCGATCAGCGTGCCGACGCCGGTCTTGGTGTAGAAGGCCGGGATACCGGCGCCGCCGGCGCGGATGCGCTCGGCCAGCGTGCCCTGCGGATTGAATTCGAGTTCCAGCTCGCCGGCCAGGAATTGCTGGGCGAACAGCTTGTTCTCGCCGACATAGGACGAGATCATCTTCTTGATCTGGCGGGTTTCGAGCAGGCGGCTGAGGCCGATACCGTCGACGCCGGCATTGTTGGAGACGACCGTCAGGCCCTTGACGCCGGACTCGCGGATTGCGTCCGACAGCTCCTCGGCGATGCCGCAGAGGCCGAAGCCGCCCGACATGATCATCATGTTGTCTTTCAGAACGCCTTCGAGAGCCGACTTGGCGTCGGGATAGACCTTGTTCATGCAAATAACCTTCGGGTGAACCTTCGGCTGGCAGGCGTCGCGCCTCATTGGCGGCGATTATTAGGCGAAATCGTCCAAAGCCGTCAATGATACGGGGTTCTCCGTTCCGTCCTCCGGTGATAGAAGCTGCCCACGCCGTGGGCAGACCCGTCCGCGGCCTTGAAAGCGACAAGAAAACCCATCAAGTTGCGGGGGTTGGGCGTGGGCACGCAGGTTTCCGGTCCGCCCTTCTGGCTCCCGCGACCAACCCGATCAGGACATGCCATTGACCATGGCCCAAGGAATGAAGCGCCTCGGGACGCCGATCGCGGCGCTGCTCGGCCTCGCGCTGATCGCCCTGATCGCGACCTCCTGGCTCATCAACCGCGACGCGCTGCGCAAGGCGGTGGAAACGCAGATCCGCGACGTCACCGGGCTCGAGCTCAGCGTGGCAGGCAGCATCGACATTTCGCTGCTGCCGGCGAGCTACATTTCGTTCCATGACGTCGGCCTGAAGGGCGGCGGCACCAGCGATCCCGCGCTCCATGTCGACGTGCTCACCGCCAATCTCCGGCTGCTGCCGCTGCTGCTGCAGCGGTTCGAGATCGCCGACCTGACCCTGCTGCGGCCGCGCATCCATGTCAGCCTGAAGCAGGACGGCGAAAGCAACTGGACGCCCTTCATCCAGACCATTGCGCGCACCATGAAGCCGGGCGCCGAGAACCAGGTGTCGTTCTCCGAGATCAGGATCCAGGACGGTGTGCTCAATTACGAGGACGCCACCACCCACGCCGCCGAGAAGTTCGAGGACATCGACCTGTCGCTGGCCTGGCCCTCGATCTCGCGGTCCTTCGCCGCGACCGGACAGTTCGACTGGCGCGGCGAGCGCGTCGACGGCTCGATCAGCTTCGCCGATTTCGTCGCCGCCCTCTCCGGCGACCGCTCCGGGCTGAAGGCGCGGATCGCCAGCGCCCCGCTCAAGCTTGCCTTCGACGGCAGCGTCGCCAACCGCACCAGCCCGATGATGGAAGGCACGCTCACCATCGACAGCCCGTCCTTGCGCAACGCGCTGCGCTGGACCGGTCAGCCGCAGCCCGGCAGCGGCGGCTTCGGCCGCTTCGCGCTGAAGGCGCGCGCCAATGTCGTCGGCGCCTCGATCGCGCTCACCAACGTCAATGTCGAGCTCGACGGCAACACCGCCGAGGGCGTGATGACTTACGCCAATAACGGCCGGCAGACGCTGCAAGCGACGCTTGCCGCCGACGCGCTCGACTTCACACCTTATATCTCGACCTTCCGCCTGCTCGCCAGCGGCGCCCGCGACTGGAACAGGCAGCTGTTCGATCTCAACGGGCTTTCGACCACCGACCTCGACATGCGCCTGTCGGCAGCCAGGCTGACAGTCGGGTCGTCGAAGCTCGGCCGCACCGCGATCGGCGCCAATCTGCGCAACGGCACGCTGGCGCTCTCGGTCGGCGAAGCCCAGGTCTATGGCGGCATCGCCAAGGGCTCGTTCGGGATCGCGCGCTCCGACACCGTCGCCGACGTCAAGGCGCAATTCCAGTTCACCGATGTCGATCTTCAGGCCTGCGCTTCCGAATTGTTCGGCCTCAACAAGCTGTCCGGCCGCGGCAACATCAACGTCTCGCTGCTGGCCTCCGGCTCCAGCCCGTTCGGCCTCGTGCAGTCGCTCGACGGCACTGCCACCGTGACCGGGCACGACGGTGCGATCTCGGGCTTCAACGCCGAGCAGCTCCTGAAGCGGCTGGAGCGGCGGCCGCTGTCGGGCGGCGGCAATTTCCGCAACGGCTCGACCCCTTATGACACTCTCACCATCGCGGTGAAATTCTCCGATGGGGTCGCCACCGCCGAGGACATCCGCATCGAGGGGCCGGCTGCGAAGATCACGCTGACGGGCACTGCCTCGGTGCCGACGCGCGAATACGACATGAAGGGCGTGGCGAGCCTCAATACGACGTCCGGCTTTCAGTTGCCCTTCATGGTGCAGGGTCCCTGGGATGATCCGCTGATCTTCCCCGACCCTGAAAGCCTGATCCGCCAGTCGCCTGCGGCGTCCCCCTTCCTGGACCTCCTGAAGCGGCGGATCACCGGCGAGAAGCACCCTGCGCCGACAGATTCGCCGACGGCCGATAACGCCAAGGACAACGCGAAGTCCAACTGAGGACGGCGATCGTCCGGCGCTGCCGGACCATCGCGAATTGATCCGGCCGAATTGATGCGGCGATTGGATCGATGCGCGGATTAAGCATCTCCGCTGGCCCGACACCCCACGACCTATGTCTGACAAGATGCCGCTAGATCGGCTGACGGCCATGCGCTAGTGTTTTATACGACCGGTTAAAAACACCGGCCGTTTGAGGGAGAAAAACGTGAGATCCAAGGTTATTGGCGCAGTTTCATTGGCGGTCGCTGCGGTTGGGCTTTTTGCGGCCACTGCACCCGCCTTTGCGCAGCAGAAAACGATCACGGTCTGGTGGGGCAAGGGCTTCTATCGGTCCGAAGACGACGCACTGATCGAGACGATCAAGAAGTTCGAAGCCAAGACCGGCATCAAGGTCGAATTGTCGCAGTACGCGATCCAGGACATGATTCCGAAGACGGTGGCCGCGCTCGATGCCGGCACTGTGCCCGATGTCGCCTATTCCGATTCCTACGACGTGCAGGCGCAGGGCAAGTGGGCCTATGAGGGCAAGCTCGAGGACCTCACGGACGTCATGGAGCCGATCAAGGGCCGGTTCGTGCAGAACACGCTGGACGCGTCGATCCTCTATAACGACGTCACCAAGAAGAAGGCCTATTACGGCTTCCCGCTGAAGCAGCAGAGCATGCATGTCGAGATCTGGAACGACATGCTGGAGAAGGCCGGCTTCAAGCTCGCCGACATCCCGACCGACTGGGCGGGCTACTGGACGTTCTGGTGCGACAAGGTGCAGCCGGGTATCCGTAAAGCCACCGGCCAGCGCATCTACGGCGTCGGCCAGCCGATGGGCGTTGAATCCACCGACGCCTTCCAGTCGTTCTACACCTTCATGGACGCCTACCACGTCAAGCTGGTCGACGACGACGGCAAGCTCCTGGTCGACGATCCCAAGGTGCGCGAGAATCTGATCAGCGCGCTGAAGGATTACACCGACACCTATATCAAGGGCTGCACGCCGCCCTCCTCCACAACCTGGAAGGACCCCGACAACAACGTCGCCTTCCACAACAAGACCATCGTGATGACCCACAACTTCACGATCTCGATCGCGGCGAAGTGGTTCGAGGACTCGCAGAATCAGGCGCTCACGCAGGAGCAACGCGACGCCGGCAAGAAGGCCTATGAGCAGGACATCGTCACGGCGTCCTTCCCGAAGGCGCCCGACGGTTCGACCATCCGCTACCGCTCCGACGTCAAGACCGGGCTGGTGTTCACCGCGGCCAAGAACAAGGCCGAGGCCAAGCAGTTCATCAGCTTCCTGCTCCAGGAAGAGAATGTTCGTCCCTATATCGAGGGCGCGCTCGGCCGCTGGTTCCCGGTGACGAAGGAAAGCCAGGCCAGCCCGTTCTGGCAGGCCGACAAGCATCGCAAGGCGGTCTACGCCCAGTTCACCGGCGGTACCGCCGCGTTCGACTTCACCAAGAACTGGAAGTTCACGATCCTCAACAACGAGAACGTCTGGGCCAAGGCGATGAACCGGGTCGTCAGCGAAAAGGTCCCGGTCGACAAGGCCGTCGACGAGCTGATCGCCCGCATCAAGCAGGTTGCAGGCTAAATCCTCTTTCTTCCTCTCCCCGCTGGCGCGGGGAGAGGCGAAACGCTAATACCGGCCGCCTCGTGCGGCCGGAAGTCCTTTCAAAGAGTCCTGAAGAATGGCGATTACGCTCTCTGGCGATCAGTCGATGCCCGCTCCGCCCTTGTCGTCGCGGCTGACCCCGGCGCAGGTCTGGGGCATCGTGCTGCTCGCGCCCTATCTGCTCGTTTTCCTCGCCTTCGTCGTCTATCCCGTCTGCTACGGGCTGTGGCTGGCGCGGGCCCCGTCGAATTATGTCGCGCTGTTTCACGATCCGATCTTCGCGCGCGCCGCGGTCAACACGCTGATCTTCCTGGTCATCGGCATCAACATCAAGATGCTGATCGCGTTGTTCCTGTCCGGCTTCTTCGCGCAGCAGCGCACCTGGATCAAATGGCTCTCGGTGATCTTCATCCTGCCCTGGGCGGTACCGTCGATCCCGACCATCCTGTCGGTGCGCTTCATGTTCAATCCCGAATGGGGCGTGGTCAACCACCTCATCTTCTCCCTCACCGGCGATGACGGCCCGAACTGGCTGAACGACCCGACCGTGGCGCTGAGCATGGCCATCGGCGTGCACATCTGGAAATCACTGCCGTTCTGGACGCTGATCCTGATCACCGGACGCCTTGCGATCGCGCACGATCTGTTCGAGGCCGCCGAGGTCGATGGTGCGAGCTGGTGGCAGAAATTCCGCTACATCACCTGGCCGTCGATGCAGACGCTCTACATCACCTGCACACTGCTCTCGATGATCTGGACGCTCGGCGATTTCAACAGCGTCTATCTGCTCACCGGCGGTGGCCCGGCTGACCTCACGCACGTGCTGGCGACGCTCGGTATCCGCTATCTCCGGCTCGACCAGCTCTCGCTCGCGATGGCCTCCATCGTCTGCGCGATGCCGTTCGTCCTGCCGCTCGTGTACTTTATGATGAAACGGTTGTCGCGATGAAGCTTCCCGGCGTAAGCGAATTTTCCTGGCGCGACGTCGCGGTCGAAGCGCGGCTGCTGCTGATCGGTATTCCCGTCTTCCTGTGGACGATGATTCCGATCTACCACATGTTCCTGTTCGCGATCTCCCCGAAGGAGGACGCGTTCTCGGGCAAGCTGTGGCCGGATCATCCGACGCTCCACAACTTCGAGATCGTGTTCAAGCAGCAGCACTACTTCCTGCGCGACTTCTACATCCAGTTCTGGAACTCGACGGTGATCGCGGTCTCCGTCGGCGTGATGACGCTGTTCATCGCCACCGCCGCGGCGTTCGCGATCTCGCGATTGAAGGTGCCGGGCGGCCGCACCGTGTTGAACCTCGCGCTCTTCACCTATTTCATCCCCGCGGCGTTCCTCGCCGTGCCGATGTACCGCACCATGGGCAATTACGGCCTGCTCAACAATCACTGGTCGCTGATCCTGGCCATGGTGACGATTGCTAGCCCCTACGCGATCTGGGTGCTCAAGCAGGCCTCCGACAAGCTGCCTGTCGAGCTGGACGAGGCCGCGGTGATGGACGGCGCCACGACGCTCCAGATCTTCCGCCTGGTCTACCTGCCGCTGATGATGCCCTCGCTGGTCGCGATCGGCACCTATGCGGTGCTGCTCGCCTGGAACGAATATCTCTACGCGTTCCTGCTTCTGTCCAACGACCGCGAGATCACCCTCCCCGTCGCGCTCGGCAACTTCCTCGCTGCCGACGATTCGCCCTGGGAGCTGTTGATGACCACCGGCTTCATTTACGCGCTGCCGCCGGCCGCGGTCTATTACGCCTTCCGCCGCTACATGGTGGGCGGGCTCACGGCAGGCGCGGTGAAGTCCTGACAATCGAGAGCCTCGTTCCGATGCAATCGGAACGGGGCTCTCGATTCTTGTTTTGACGCGTTTTCTTTACGCCAACCGGTATCCACTTCGCTCGAAATCGCTCCCGGACGCATCGCGTCGCCGCAAGCAGGGCGTTCGAGCGACGACGTGGACAATTGCGGGTTGTCCACGCCTGCTCTAACCTCGCAGCCCTGTCACGGGGCACGTCACCATGCGAGGCAACGACGCGATCCATCTCGGCCTGATGCTGCTGGCGTTCGCAGCGTCCTATTTGGTGCCGTTCGAGCTGCTGCTGCTGGCCTATGTCGTGCTCGGCCCGGCGCACTACTTCACCGAGATCTCGTGGCTGCACGATCGCAGCTATTATCTGCCCCATCGCGGGATCGCGGCGATGCTCGCGATCGTCGCCGTGGTCGCGGTGCTGATCGACAACGCCTCGTGGTTCGGCCTTGCGATGTGGGGCGCGCTGGTCGTCTGCGCCATGCTGGCAGCCACCACCTCCGCGATCGAGAGCATGCTGCTGTTCATGGTGGCGATCGCCCTGTCCGCGATCATGTATTCGAGCGGATCGTCGCTTGCGGTCATCGGCATCCTGATTCCGACCCTGATCCACGTCTCGCTGTTCACACTGATCTTCATGGTGCTCGGCGCACACCGATCCGGCAGCCGCACGCAAGCTGCGCTGGTGGCCGTCTACCTCGTCGCAATCGCCACGATCCTGCTGCTGCCGCCGACTGCCGGAGTCCGGATCGCGAGCTTTGCCCGGGTCGGCCAGGATTATTTCGGCAATGTCGGCCCTGCCCTCGGCCGGCTGTTCGGCGTGCCCGGCCTCGTCCTCGACACCAGGCTGACGAGCCTGCTCGCTTTCGTTTACACCTACCACTACCTCAACTGGTTCATCAAAGCCGACGTCATCCGCTGGACTGAGGTGCCCAAGGCGCGGCTGGCGGCGATGGCCGCCGCAAGCGCCGCCTCCACCGCGCTGTACTTCTACGACTACGCTTTCGGCTTCACCTTCCTGCTGGCGCTGAGCCTGATTCACATCCTGCTCGAGTTTCCGCTCGACAGCCTCGCGCTGCGGCAGCTCGGCGCCGCGATGCAGGGCGCGGTGCGCGCGCGATATGCGGGGCCCATCGCGGCCTCCGCGACGCGGTCGCGTTCTACGGGCACCAAGGCCGCGAAACGCGCAACCCGGTCACGCTGATCATCTCTCCGCGCTCTTGCGTCGATACGCGACCAGCAGGGCGATCGTCGAGCCGATGAAGTAGCCGGCTGTCGCGCCCGAGATGGCGCGGCCGACGACGATCGCCAGCGCGCGGTCGCCCGCATCGATCGCCGAGATCACGCCGACCGCATATTGCGAGGCGAAGACAATCAGGTTGCGGACCAGACCAAATGGACTGCCCGGACGGATGATCTGCCCGGTCGCGTGATCGACGTCGAACGGGCGCGGCGTCAGCACGCCGAGCGGCAGCAGCACCAGCGCGGCCGCGATCCATGCGACCAGCGGCCAAACGCTGTCTTGGTGGCCGAAGCCGAGCCGCGAAATCCCCCAGACGATGAACACGACCGGCACGATCAGCGCGCGCCAGATCGGCGTCGTGCGCGGCTGCATCGCCTGAACGCCCTGCCACACCAGATAGGCGAGCAGCATCCAGACCCAGACCGGCGTGTGGATCAGGATCTGGTAGGCGAATGTCATGATTGCTCCTCGCCTACAGCGGCGCCGCGCTCTCGCCCTGCGAACTCGAGAGTTTCGAGGCAAGCGAGGCGATGACGATGACCACCGCGATCAGGGCGATCACCAGCGTGCAGATCGCGTTGATCTCGGGCTTCACGCCAAGCCGCACCTCCGAATAGATCCGGATCGGCAGCGTCGCCGAGCCGGGGCCGGTGGTGAAACTCGCGATCACGAGATCATCGAGCGACAGCGTGAAGGCCAGCATCCAGCCCGCCACGATCGCGGGCGCGATCAGCGGCAGCGTCACGGCGACGAACGCGCGAACCGGGTTGCAGCCTAGGTCCATCGCCGCCTCCTCCAGCGAACGGTCGAGCGAGCCGAGGCGGGACTGCACGACCACCGCGACGAAGCACATCGTCAGCGTGGTGTGGGCGATCGTCACCGTCCAGAAGCCGCGCTCGGCGTTGAGCGCGACGAACAGCAGCAATAGCGACAATCCGGTGATCACCTCCGGCATTACCAGCGGCGCGTAGAGCATGCCCGAGAACAGCGTGCGGCCGCGAAAGCGCTCGCCGCGCGACAGCGCAACGGCTGCGAGCGTGCCGAGCAACGTGGCGATGGTCGCGGAGGAGACCGCGACCCGCAGGCTCATCCAGGCCGCCTCGATCATGGCGCGGTCGTTGAAGAACTCGTGGTACCAGCGCAGCGACCAGCCGCCCCACACCGTCACCAGCCGCGAGGCATTGAAGGAGTAGATGACGAGGATGAGGATCGGCAGATAGAGGAATGCCAGGCCGAATGCGAGCGAGGCGATGTTGAAGCGGGACAGGCGGGAGACCTTGCGCATCGCTTCAGCGCCCCTGTTCCAGCTGCCGCTTCTGCAGCCGTTCGTACAGCAGCAGCGGCACCAGCAGCACAACGAGCAGCACGATGGCTGCCGCGGAGGCGACAGGCCAATCCTTGTTGGTGAAGAATTCGAGCCAAAGGGTCTGGCCGATCATCAGCGAATTGGAGCCGGCCAGAAGGTCCGGGATCACGAATTCGCCCACGATGGGGATGAAGCACAGCAGCACGCCCGCCCCGACGCCGGGTAGCGACAGCGGAAAGGTCACGAGCCAGAACACCTGCCAGGGCGGCGCGCCGAGATCAGAGGCCGCCTCCTCCAGCACCGGCTCCATTTTCGCGAGCGTGGCGTAGAGCGGCAGGATCATGAACGGCAGATAGGAATAGACGATGCCGATATACATCGCACTGTCGGTCGAGAGCCACACCACCGGCTGGCTGACCAGATGCAGCGCCAGCAGGATCTGGTTCAGCAGGCCGTCATGCTGGAGGATGTTGATCCAGGCGTAAATGCGGATCAGGAACGAGGTCCAGAACGGCACGATCACCAGCACCATCGCCACCGCCTGCCAGCGCTTCGGCAACCGCGCCATGCCATAGGCGATGGGATAGCCGATCACGAGCAATAGCGCAGTCGCGGTGACGGCGACGGTGAGGCTGCGCACATAGGCGAACACGTAGATGTCGTCTGAGGCGAGCAGCTTGAAATTGTCGATCGACAGCGCGGCGAACGCTGCCTTGAGCGCCTCCCATCCCGCCATCAGGTCGAACACCGGCTCGTAGGGCGGCTGCGCGATCGCCGTCTGCGACAGGCTGATCTTGAGCACGAAGCCGAACGGCACCAGGAAGAACAGCAGCATCCAGACATAGGGCGCGATCGCGGCAAAGCGCGCGGGCCTTGCGAAGATGCGGCGCGAGCTCATGATTGCAGCACCACGCAGTCGTCGGGCGTGAACCAGGCGACGACACGCTGGTTCAGGCTGTAGGCGTCGACGTCGAGGCGCGCGCTGTTGGGGACCGACGCCTGCAAGATTCCGCCGGCATCGAGCTTCACCTTGAAGGTGGTGGTGCCGCCGAGATAGCAGATGTCGGCGACCACGCCGTCCAGGCTGTTGATCGCCGTCTCACGACCGGCCTCGCTCACCGGCCCGCGGCGCGAGAGCTTGACCTTCTCGGGGCGGATCGCGACCGACAATTTTCCCGCGCCGACGCCTTCGCGCGGCTCGGCCACCACCAGCGCACCCGCATCGCGCGTGCCGATGATCAGACGATGGCCGTCGCGCAATTTGGACTCGCCGTCGAACAGATTGATGTCGCCGACGAACTCCGCGATCCATCGCGAGCGCGGCGCCTCGTAAAGCTCGCGGGGGCTCGCGACCTGGGCGAGCTTCCCGGCCCTCATCACGCCGATCCGGCTCGCCATCGTCATGGCTTCCTCCTGATCGTGGGTGACGATGATGAAGGTCATGCCGAGCCGGCGCTGCAGCTCCATCAGCTCGCCCTGCGTGCTCTCGCGCAGCTTCTTGTCCAGCGCCGCGAGGGGCTCGTCGAGCAGCAGAAGCTGCGGCCGGCGCGCCAATGCACGCGCCAGCGCCACGCGCTGACGCTGACCGCCGGAGAGCTGGTCGGGCTTGCGCTTCTCCAGCCCCTCGAGCTTCACCAGCGCAATCATTTCCGCCACGCGCGTGGCGATGTCGGCACGCGCCATGCCGGCCCGCTTCAGGCCGAAGGCGATGTTGTCGCGCACGGAGAGATGCGGAAACAGCGCGTAGTTCTGGAACATCATGTTGATCGGGCGTTCATGCGGCAGCGCCTGCGCGATGTCCCGGCCGCCGAGCAGGATGCGTCCCTCGTCCGGCGCCTCGAACCCGGCGAGCATGCGCAGCAGCGTGGTCTTGCCGCAGCCGCTGGGCCCGAGCAGCGCAAAGAACTCGCCGGCCTTGATCTCGAGCGACACGCCGTCCACGGCCCGGAACGTCCCGAACGTCTTGGCGACGCCCTCAATGCGCAGCAGCGGCTGCCCCGCCGCGGGAAGCGCATCCGCGCCGGCGTCTATCTTGGGCAATTCGTCCGTCATGGTCCCTGCCAACCCCGATTCCGCCGCACGCTAGCGGCCGATCGTCCCTATCTCAACCGGTTCGGAGCGCGTCGTTCACATCACATTCGCCATGAACATGGCCAGCGCGTCACGGTCCGCCGCGGGCATCGTCAGGCCGAGCTTGGAACGCCGCCACAGAATATCCTCGGGAAAGCGGGCCCATTCCCGGGTCATCAGATAGCGCACTTCGGCACCGGTCAGTTCGGGGCCGAAGGCGGGTCCAAGTTCGTCGCGCGTCTTCGCTTCGCCCAGCACGGCCGGCAAGCGCGAGCCATAGGCCGCGACCAGACGCTGAGCCTGCGTCTCCGACAGAAAGCGCCAGCGGTCGCGGGCGAGGTCGACTTCGGTGTCGAAACGATCCCAGGCAAAGTCTCCGCCGGGCAACGCGGCGCCGGCGGTCCAGGGCGGCGACATCGGATAGAACGGCGTCAGCCTCGTCACCGCGCGCTCGGCGCGCAGGCGCGAGGTGGTGACGTCGCCGCCGAACATCGTGATCAGCGGCGCCTTGCGCCGGCGCGCGTGGAACAGCGTCGTCCCGTCGCGCCGCCGCACGGACGCCAGCGTCAGGTTGACGCCGGAGACCGCGCGCACCACGTCGGTGGGCGCGACGCGCTCGCGGAAATAGCGGCTGGCGGCCTCGCAGAGATAGCTGACGTCAGCCCCAGGCATCGCCACGATCGCGGGATCACCGGTGAAATCACGAGTGACCGTGCCGATCAGCGTGAAATCGCGCTCAAGGGGGCTCGCGAAGATCAGCCGCCCATCGCTGTTTTGGAAGACGTAGACGTTATCGGACTCGAACAGCCGCGGCACGATGATCTGGCTCATCTGCATGGCCGCCATGGCAGGCTGCGGCTGGCGCAGCACGGTCTCTGCGACGATCGACGTCCAGCCGCCGGTGGCATTGGCCAGCGCCCGGGCCGTGACCACGCGGCGATGGCCACGATCGACCACCGCGAGGCGCCATGTGTCGGTTCGATCGGCGCGGACACAGCGCGTCCCGGTCCGGATCGCAGCGCCGCGTTCGGCGGCGTCCAGCGCCGTCAGCACCACCAGGCGGGAATCATCGACGACGCAGTCCGAATATTCGAAAGCCGTTCCGAACGGGCGCTTCAGCGCGTTGCCGACCGGATGATGCGTGATGTCGAGGGTGGTCGCGGCAGGCAGGCCGCTCCGACCGGTGAGGCCGTCATAGAGGTATAAGCCGGCACGCAGCAGCCAGGGTGGACGCTCCTCGGAATGGGCCGGGATCACGAAGCGCATCGGCCGGACCAGATGCGGCGCGATGGCAAGCCACGTCCGGCGCTCGGCCAACGCCCGGCGCACCCGCCGAAAACCGCGGCGTTCCAGCACCGACAGATCGCCATGGATCAGCCGTGGCGTCGCGGATGACGCCGCGCCGCCGAGATCGCCCTGCTCCAGCAGAATGACCCGCAGGCCGCGGCCGGCCGCATCGCGGGCGAGGCTGACACCGTTCAGGCCACCGCCGATGATCGCAAGGTCGTAATCCGCCATGAAGCCGTCGAATGGGAGCTAGCGCCCGCCATCACTAGAGCCATTTCCATTCCGATGAAATCGGAACGAGGCTTTGGATTCTTGTTTTGACGCGTTTTCTTTGCGCGAACCGGTATCCGCTTGGCTCGATAACGCTCTAGCCGGTCTTCAGCGCAAGCTCCATGGTCTCGGCGCGGCCGACGAGGCCGGCATATTTGCCGATCGGCAGCGGCTTGCCGAGCAGGTAGCCCTGCACGCCGTCGCAGCCCTCCTTGGCAAGAAAGACGAGCTGATCGAGGGTCTCGACGCCCTCGGCGATGATCGACATTTCGAGGCCGTGGCCGAGATCGATCACGGCGCGGACGATAGCCGCCGATTGCGGGTTGCGGCCGAGATTCATGATGAAGGCGCGGTCGATCTTGATCTTGTCGAACGGGAACGCCTGGAGATAGCTCAGCGAAGAGTAACCGCTGCCGAAATCATCCATGGAGATGCGCACACCGAGCGCCTTCAGCCGGCGCAGCAGTGCAAGACCCCGATCAAAGTCCTCGATCAGCACGCCTTCGGTGATTTCCAGCTCGAGCCGGCCGGGTGCCAGGCCCGTCTCGATCAGGATTGAATGGACCAGCCCGACCACGTCGCCGTGCATGAACTGCGCCGGCGACAAATTGACCGCGACCTGGAGCGGCTTCGGCCAGGACGCCGCCTCGCGGCAGGCCTCGCGCAGGATCCACTCGCCCATCTCGACGATCAGGCCGCTCTCCTCCGCGATCGGGATGAACTCGGCCGGCGAGACCTGGCCGCGCACCGGATGCTGCCAGCGCGCCAGCGCTTCGAAGCCGATAATCTCGCTCTCGGCGACGCTGTGGCGCGCGATGCCCTGCGGCTGGAACGCGAGCGACAATTCGCCGTTCTTGATCGCTTTCGACAGGTCCTGGTGCAGCACGCGGCGGTCGCGGATCTGCTGGTCCATCTCCGGCTGGTAAAGGCCGATCGTGCCGCGCGACTTCTGCTTGGCGCGGAACAGCGCCGCGCCGGCATTGGCCAGCAGCGATGCGCCGTCGGCACCATTATGCGGGAAGATCGACATGCCGGTGGTGACGCCGGCGCGGACCGCCCGGCCGTCGATCTGAAATTCCTGGGCAACGGCCTCGCCGAGTTGCTGCGCCAGCGCAAGGCCCGCCTCCGGCTGCTTGCCGTCGATGATGAGGCCGAACTCGTCGCCGGACAGGCGCGCCACCACGCCGCCGCGCGCGGAATCCTGAAGCCGCTGGGCCACCTCGATCAACAGCTTGTCGCCGAGCGCATGACCGAAGACGTCGTTGACCTCCTTGAGGCCGTCGAGGTCGAGGCAGAGCACGGCGAACTCCTCGCTGGTGCCTTCGCAGGCCTCGATCATCTGGGTCAGCGCCTGGAGGAAGGCGGCGCGGTTCGGCAGATCGGTCAGGCCGTCGTGATAGGCCATGTGCGCCATGCGCGACTCGGTCTGCCGGCGGTCGGTGACGTCTTCGTGGGTCTTGATCAGATATTGCGGCTCGCCGGCATCGCTGAGCACGGTCGCCCGCCGGGTCAGGAACAGCCGCAGGCCGTCCTTGGTGGAGATCGGGTGCTCCTCGGTAATCATCCCGCGCTTCTTGATCGCGGCCTCGTCGCGCGCGATGATCAGCTTGGCTTCCTTGGGATTGAAGATGTCGGAGGCGGTCAGGCCCGTGGCCTCCTCGCGCCGGCGGTTGAGGATGGTCTCCGCGCTGCGATTGGCGAGCAGGTAGCGGCCGTCCTTGACCTGCTCCACGATCAGCGCCACCGGAATGTTGTCGACCACGAGCTCCAGGAACTTCTTCGTGCTCTCCAGCTCCTGCGACAGCGAGCGGCGGTCGGTGATATCCTCGAACACGAGCATCAGGAATTCGGGCTTGTTGCTCTCGTCGCGGACCACGATCCGGATCGAGGCAACCATGCGCCGTTCACCGGCGCGGTCGACCTCGAATTCATTGCGGAACTGGCCGTCCGGCGAATTCAGTGCCGCCTTGTCGGCCGCCTCGATGCTGGCCGTCGAGATGGGCGCGAACAGCTCCCGCGCATTCTTGCCGACGGCGTGGTCGCGCGAGAACCCCCAGAACCGTTCATAGGCGCTGTTGGCGAAGATGTAGCGACCGTCCTCGATGTTCTTCGCGGCGACGCAGGCCGGCACGTGGTCCAGCACGGTTTCCAGGAATTGCTTGGTGGAGGCGAGCTGCCGTGACAGCTTGCGCTGATCGCTGACGTCCAGATGCGTCGCGACCGAGCCGCCGTTCGGCAACACGAAATATTTCACTAGGATGGCGCGGCCATCAGGCAGTTCGGTGATCAGGCCGTTGGGGCTCGCCGCCTTCTCGTAGAACTCATCGTCGGAGACACCGCCGAGGACGTCGCGCTTGCGCCTGAGTTCGAGGATGTCGTAGCCGGTCATCCCGGTCCACAGATCCGAGCGCGCCAGGCCGTAGATCTCGAGATAGCGGTCGTTGCAGAACATGATGCGTCGTTGCGCATCCGTCATCACCACGCCCTGGTTGAGATTGTTCATGGCGGAGGAGACGAAGGCGTTGCGCCGCAGCTGCAAGCGCTTGGTGCGGCGCAGCGAGGAATGGATCCACAGCGCGATGGCGGCCAGGAACGCACAGACGACGATGCCGCCGATCAGCGCTTCCCAGACCAAATTGGGATCGAGCTTGCCTGGTGGCGCGAAGCTGTCCGAGAGCGCAAAGGCGCGCGCAGGCGCGACCGCGCTGCCCAGGCACACGACGGCCTGCACAGCAATCGGAAGCGTGCTGCCCACGTGCCAGTTCTTCTCAGCCATCAGCCACCCGCGCTTTCAACGTCGGATTGTCTGGCTTCACGGGTTTGGATCGGGTAAACGCCTGTACGCGCAACAGAAAAATGTGACGCCAAATACGGCAATTGCCCTGACATGATAAATGCTTCCTTAATGGAAAACGGCCCGGTGCCGTGGTTCTCAGGCCTGATGCCACCGATGCTTTCAATGGATACACTGCACAACCATGGATAGGGTCGACTGCGTCGTCATCGGAGCCGGCGTGGTCGGGCTCGCGGTGGCTCGAAAGCTTGCCCAGGCCGGGCGCGAGGTGATCGTGCTCGAGGAAGCCGAGGCCATCGGCACCATCACCTCCTCGCGCAACAGCGAGGTGATCCATGCCGGGATCTATTACCGCGCCGGCAGCTGGATGGCGCGCATGTGCGTCAGCGGCAAGCATGAGCTGTACCGCTACTGCGGCGAGCGCGGCATCCCGCACAAGAACTGCGGCAAGCTGATCGTCGCGACCAGCGCCAAGGAGACCGAGAAGCTGCAATCGATCAAGGCGCATGCCGAGGCCAATGGCGTGCTCGACATGCAGCTGCTCACGGGCGAAGCCGCACGCGCGCTGGAGCCGGCGCTCGCCTGCGATGCCGCGCTGCTCTCGCCATCGACCGGCATCATCGACAGCCACGCCTACATGCTCTCGCTGCGCGGCGAGGCCGAGGCGGCCGGCGCGGCCTTTGCGTTTCACACCCCGCTGATCCGCGCCAAGGCAGCCGGCGATGTGATCGAGATCGAGGCCGGCGGCGAAGCGCCGATGACGCTGCAATGCGGCCTGCTCGTCAACGCCGCCGGGCTCTCGGCGACAACGGTCGCACGCCATATCGACGGCATGCCGATCGACCGGATTCCGCCGGCCTATCTCGCCAAGGGAAACTATTTCAGCTGCAACGCCAGAGCACCATTCTCGCACCTGATCTATCCGGTGCCCGAGCCAGGCGGGCTCGGCGTGCATCTGACGCTGGACATGGCCGGGCAGGCACGCTTCGGCCCCGACGTGGAGTGGATCGAGACGATCAATTACGAGGTCGATCCGTCACGCGCCGAACGCTTCTATCCGGCGATCCGGAGATACTGGCCGACGCTGCCCGACGGCGCGCTGATGCCGAGCTATTCAGGCATTCGCCCGAAGATCGTGCCGCCGGCGGTGGCCACGCAGGATTTTCTGATGCAGGGCCCGCGCGATCACGGCGTCGAAGGCCTGATCAACCTGTTCGGCATCGAATCGCCGGGACTGACGTCGTCGCTCGCGATCGCGGATCACGTCGCTGAGCTCGCAGGCATCTAGGGGATTTTCCATCGGAGCGGAAAGGCTCCAAGCGCCGCGCAAATAACTTTGCACGCTGCGCACCTTCATGCAGGGATGAGCGCAACAGCTCTCACCCCTGCATGAAAGGGTAAGTTCAACTCTACACTGTTACAGGGGTTACTAGTGGAGCGTGTCGCCGGTGTGCTTCAAACGCTCGATCTGGTCCTTGACCATCAACTTCCGTCGCTTCAACTCAACAATTTGCAGGTCGTCTGTTGAAAGGTGCACGAGAGCTTCGTGCAATTCGTTTTCGAGCGTTTTGTGCTTCCGTTCCAATTCAACCAGATGTGCCTGAATTGTCATTCGAAACCTCCTCGGTAGGGGGAAACCTTGGATTCGATCCGGACAAACAAGTGTACATCACCGATTCGTTCTGTCGATATGTATCCGTCGTCGCAGCGTCATTTTTGAAAATTCATATGTAACGAATCGTGAGTAAGGAACCACGCTGGAAAAATCCATGATATCAACGTGCTTGCGCAACGCCGCAACGAATCGTCGAAATATCTTGCGAGAGTTCGGTGAGCGGCGGCCCGAGATCGCTTGCGATCACGGCGCGCAAGGACGATAATTTCCACAGGGCATCCACAGCCTTGAATCTCACGCCCATCGGGTTTTCGGCCACCGCGAACATGACCAATGAAGACGAGCGTGAGCTCGAAGCCGAGCTCACCCGGTTGCAGCAAGAACACCGAGATCTCGACGCCGCGATCGATGCGATGCATCAATCGCCTGCCCCCGACCTGTTGCGGTTACAACGGTTGAAGAAGCGCAAGCTGTTGTTGCGCGACCGTATCGCGTTCATCGAAGACCAGATCACGCCGGACATCATCGCCTGAACCGCGAGGCCCTTTTTCGTGGCAGCACGCCGCATCCGAATCCGCTTGACTCGAAAAGAACAAAATAGGAACATTTGGACATCCCAACGCCCAGGAAACGCCCAGGAAACCCCCGAGGACAACGCAGATGTCGGCAACCGCCCTTCTCGACAACAGCCATTATGAACAGGCCTGCGACCAGGCGATCGCGATGTGCGACGGCAATCTGCGTAGCACCATCAAGGCGCTGATCATGGCCAACGAATATCTGGAAGCAGAGCTGGAAGAATTACAGGCGGCGATTTCAGCCGGCTGCATTCCCGAGACCGCACGCAGCAAGGTGCGGAGCAACAGCAGCGCCGCCTGAGTTCAACATCGGAGCAACGCCATGTCGGATGTGACCTACTACGTTGCAATGCCCTTCCTGATCGATGCCGACGGATCGCCTGTCGCGGGCGCCGCGGAGGAATGCCAGAGCTCGGCGGCCGCGTTGCGGCGCGCCGAGATCCTGGCGCACGGTGCCGGCCATATCGGCGCGGTTGCGTTCAGCCGCAGCGGCGATCCCATGACCGGCGAATTCGGCGACGCCACGCTGCTGCGTAAATTCGGCAACGTGCCGGAAGATCTGGCCACGCTGTAAGGGTTGTTGCTTGAGCATGATCTCCGCGCAACGCGGTCCGCATTTGTCGCGAAGATCGTGCCCTAGTTGCTGACCAGCCTGATCAGCGGCTCGTGCCGCCGGTGCGCCTTGCGCACATACATGGCGGCATCAGCCTCCTCCAGCGCGCGGCCTGCATCGGACTGCGCCCCCAGCAGCGCGACACCTGCGGAGGCGCCCGCGGTCACGCGCTGACCGCGAAAGGCAAACGACAATTCGTCGATCGCCTGCTCGAAGGCCGCTGCCTTCGCCTTGGCGTCGGTCTCGCTGAGATTCCAGAGCAGCAACGCAAACTCGTCGCCACCAAGCCGGCCGACCACGTCCGAGGCGCGGACCTGCCGCGTCAGGGTGGCCGCAATCGCCTTGAGCACCTCGTCTCCGGCGGCATGGCCGAAGGAATCGTTGATGGGCTTCAGGCGATCGACGTCGAGGACGATCAGCGCGCCGCTGGCGCGGTAGCGCTTCATGTAGGCGATGGCGCGCGCGAGCTCGCGCTCGAAGCCGCGCCGGTTCGGAATCTCGAGCAGGAAATCGGTGTCGGCCGCAGCTTCCAGTTCCGCGACCCGGCGTTCCGCCTCCTTGAGCTTGCCCCGCAAGCCGCGGATGGTCGCCCTGAGGTCGTCGGCGGCCGACGCTCCGCGCCGCGCCGGCTTGGCCGAGCGCTTCGCCAGTCGCCTGGGGGCGGCTTTGGAGCGGCTGGCGCTGGTCTTTCGGCCCTTTTTGGCCTTCGCAGCGCTCGCCCTTTTTGGTTTCTTCATGGGCATCCTGCTCAATGAAGGCTTGCGGGGATTCACCAAGACAGGATAGTGCATTCCCTTCTCCTTGCCACCGCCTTGCGAGCCACCGGCCGGAACCGTTAATCTGGCCTATCTTTCTGTTTTCCGAGCACAATTGACGTCATGACCGCGCCGATCGCCATCATCATGGGAAGCCAGTCGGACTGGGATACGATGCGGCATGCCGCCGACACGCTCGCAGCGCTCGGCGTTGCCGCCGATACCCGCATCGTTTCGGCACACCGCACCCCCGACCGGCTGTTTGCATTCGCCAAGGGCGCCAAGGCGGCGGGCTACAAGGTCATTATCGCCGGCGCGGGCGGCGCTGCGCATCTGCCCGGCATGGCGGCGGCGCTGACGGAACTGCCCGTGTTCGGCGTTCCCGTCGAATCCAGGACGCTCAAGGGCATCGATTCGCTCTATTCGATCGTGCAGATGCCCGCGGGCATCCCGGTCGGCACCCTCGCCATCGGCAAGGCCGGCGCGATCAACGCGGCGCTGCTTGCGGCTTCAGTGCTCGCATTGTCCGATCCGGCCCTGGCCGACCGTCTCGCCGCCTGGCGCAAGGCACAGACCGAGGCGGTTGCGGAGCGCCCGGAGGACAAGGCGTGACTGACGCAAAGCAGGTGAAGCTGAAGCCCGGCGACACCATCGGAATCCTCGGCGGCGGACAATTGGGGCGGATGCTCGCCATGGCTGCGGCGCGGCTCGGCCTGCGCTGCCAGGTATTCTCGCCCGATCCGGACTCGCCCGCCTTCGACGTCGTGCTGAACGCGACCTGCGCCGAATATGCCGACGTCGAAGCGCTCGAGCTGTTCGCCAACGACGTCGACGTCATCACCTACGAATTCGAGAACGTGCCGTCTGCCGCCGCGATGGTGCTGGACGCGCGCCGCCCGGTGCTGCCCAACCGCAAGATCCTCGAGACCACCCAGGACCGGCTCGCCGAGAAGGATTTCGTGACGCGGCTCGGCATCGGCACCGCAGCCTATGCCGACGTCACCTCGGTCTCCTCGCTGCGCGAGGCGATCGTCCGGATCGGCCTCCCTGCGGTGCTGAAAACCCGCCGCTTCGGCTACGACGGCAAGGGCCAGGCCATCATCCGCGAGGGCGACGACATCGCCAAGGTGTGGACCAGCCTCGCCACCAAATCGGCGATCCTCGAAGCCTTCATCCCGTACGAGCGCGAAATCTCCGTGATTGCGGCGCGCTCGGCGACCGGCCAGGTCGAGTGCTTCGACGTCACCGAGAACGAGCACCGCGACCACATTCTGAAGATATCCCGCGCCCCCGCACAGATTCCGGATGCGCTCGCGGAAGAAGCGCGCAGCATCGCCGGCAAGATCGCCGGGGCGCTCGATTATGTCGGCGTGCTCGCGGTCGAGATGTTCGTGCTCGCCAACGGCACCGGGCCGAAGGTGCTGGTCAACGAGATCGCTCCGCGCGTGCACAATTCCGGACACTGGACGCTCGACGGCGCCTCAGTCTCGCAGTTCGAGCAGCACATCCGCGCCATTGCCGGCTGGCCGCTCGGCAAGGCCGTGCGCCACGGCGAAATCGTCACCATGACCAATCTGATCGGCGACGAGATCAACGATTACGAGAAGTGGCTGAGCGTGCCGGGCGTGACCGTGCACATCTACGGCAAGGGCGCGCCGCGCCCCGGCCGCAAGATGGGCCACGTCACCGAAGTCAGGCCGACGAAGGGCAAGTAGCGGGACCGCGGCGCATGCCGCGATCCCGCCTTTCGATCAGGCCGTCTTCACGCCCGCGACGACGCCAGAGGGCTCCTCGCTGAGCCAGCGATAGAGCACCCCGCCCAGCGCGCCGCCGATCAGCGGAGCGACCCAGAACAGCCAGAGCTGCGACAGCGCCCAGCCGCCGACGAACAGTGCGGGCCCGGTGCTGCGCGCCGGGTTCACCGACGTGTTGGTGACGGGGATGCTGACGAGATGGATCATCACCAGCGCGAGCCCGATCGCGAGCGGAGCGAAGCCCGCGGGCGCGCGGCCATGGGTGGCGCCCATGATGACGAACAGGAACATCATGGTCATCACCACCTCGGTGACGAAGCAGGCGATCAGGCTGTACTGGCCGGGCGAATGCGCGTCGTAGCCGTTCGACGCAAAACCCTTGCTGACGTCGAATCCGGGAGCACCGCTGGCGATTATGTAAAGCAGCTGGGCGGCGACGATCGCGCCGCAGACCTGTGCGATCACGTAAGGCAGGATCTGTCCCGCCGGGAAGCGTCCTCCGGCGGCAAGCCCGACGGTGACGGCCGGGTTGAGGTGGCAGCCCGAGATGTGCCCGATTGCATAGGCCATGGTGACGACGCTTAAGCCGAACGCCAGGGACACGCCGACCAGGCCGATTCCGACCTGCGGAAAGCCGGCGGCGATCACCGCGCTGCCGCAGCCTGCGAATGTGAGCCAGAATGTGCCGATCGCCTCGGCAGCGTATTTCTTCATATCCATGTGACGTCTCCCCTAATTCCAGGAATTTCCGGAGCAAAGCTCCGGGAACTGCCCCACCCTTGGCGCCGAATCACCCAAATCGGGGCCGTACGGAGGTATTTTCGCCTTATTTAATGGCTGAACTTGGCCCGAAAATCTGCTTGGCAGGTGGACATCGCGGGTTTTGTCTGATACATCCGCGCCCTCAAGGTTAAGGGCTTGTGCGTTTCGCCATCCCCTTTGACTTACCAGAATTCAAATCCGATCCACTGAAGAGGATGCCGCGTGCAGGTTCTCGTTCGCGATAACAATGTCGATCAAGCCCTCAAGGCGCTGAAGAAGAAGATGCAGCGTGAGGGAATTTTCCGCGAGATGAAGCTCCGCGGTCATTACGAGAAGCCCTCCGAGAAGAAGGCCCGTGAAAAGGCCGAGGCCGTGCGCCGCGCGCGCAAGCTGGCCCGCAAGAAGCTGCAGCGCGAAGGCCTGCTGCCGATGAAGCCGAAGCCGGTGTTCGGCGCCGGTCCCGGTGGTGATCGTGGCGGCCGTAGCAGCGGCCCGGGTGCGGGTCCGCGCGGACCGCGCTGATTCCGCCTGACTTGCAAGACTTCAGTTTTCCAAGACTTCAGTTTTCGATGACGCGGGCCCTTGGCCCGCGTTATTGTTTTGTGAGCGGTGCCTTCTCTGGGACGGGGGCACTACCGATGCGGCACCAGCGCGAGCGAACCGTAGATGGCCTCCCCTTTCCCCGAACGCCGCTTGGCGCGGCTACGCCAGATCTGGCGACAGCCGTTCGCGCTCGGCTTGATGGGGATCGTGCTGTGCGGCTGCTCCTTCGATCTCGGCTCCATGATGCCCGAGAAGGAGAAGCCGCAGGAGGCGCCCAAGGCGGCTGCGACGGCCGCCGACAGCGCGGTCAGCGCCGGCAATGTCAGCGAGGCCCAGGCTCACACCGCAAAAGGCCAGACCCTGGCAAAGGCGGGGGAGACGGCTGGCGCGCTGGACGAGTTCAACCGGGCCGTCGCGCTCGATCCCTATAACGCGCAGGCACTTTATGGTCGCGCCCTGATCTATCAGGGCAACAACGAGCATAATTTCGCCATCGCCGATTTCAGCGCCGCCAACGGGCTCAATCCGCAAAAGGTCGAGCCGTTGCTCGGCCGCGCCATCAGCTATCTCGCCCTCGGCAAGGTCAAGGAAGCGGCGGCCGATCTCGATGAGGCCTCTGAGGTCGATCCGCACAACGCGCAGGTGTGGACCACGCGCGGACAGGCCTATGAGCGGCTGGGTGACAAGGCCAAGGCGGCCACATCCTACAACAAGGCGGTCGCGCTACGTCCACGCGACGATACCGCCCGCAGCGGTCTCGCCCGCGTCGGCGGCTGACAGCGCGGCTAGAGCTGCTCGTTTTGACGCGTTTTCTTCACGCGAAGCGGTGTCCACGTCGCTCGAAGACGCTCTCAGCCACCGCCTTAATCGGGGGTGGCGCTCTTCGGCAGGACGGAGTGGAACATCGACTTCATGCCCGACAGCATCTCGTCGGCGACATTGGTCTTCTTCGGCCGCGGCATGGTCGCGCCGGCATCGGCACGCAGGTCGAGTGGCGGCGCGATCACCGGCACCGGAATGTCGGCCGGCGGCGTCATCCGGTTCGGATCGTCGTTGCCGATCGAGGCGGTGTAGGGCGGATTGACCGGCGACGCGCCGCCATTGCCATAGGCTTCGGACGAAGGCGTCGACACCGTGATCGGCGGCGGCAGCGGACGGAGCGCGGACGGCTCAGCAGGAATGACGCGCGGGGCTTCCGGGGTGCGGGAGGCTTCCCGAACCGCAGGCTCCGGCGATCTCTCGACCGACTTGGTTTCAGCCGGCCGGGCTTCGGAAGGCTTGCTCTCGGAAGACTTGGTTTCGGAAGATCTGGCCTCGGCGGCCTTGCCCTCAGGCGACTTGCGCAGGCGCTCGATCGCGGCGCGCGCGAGATCGTTGGCGTCGGGCGTCGCAGCCGGGGACGCCGGTGCCGAATTGGCCTCGACCACCGGGGTGGTGGCGGGAGCCGTGACAGCCGGAGCGGACTTGGCGGCCGCCTTCTCACGCGCCGGGTTGCGGCCGCGCGGGCCGGCCTCGGCGGGAGCAACGTCCGCGGCCTTGGTCTCGGCCGGGTGTTCGCCGGATTTGTCGGCCGGCTTCTCGGCCGCCGCCTTGTCGGTCACGCTCTTCTCGGAGACGCCTTTGGCCTTGACGCCGGGCGCCGGGAGGTTGGCCACATCGGAGGGCTTGCCGCTCTTGCCGGCATCGGCAGGCGCTACCACGGCCGCGGGGGCATCGGCCGCCGGCTTGGCGTTGATGTAGTGGTTAACGATGTACGCCCCGATGATCGTCGCGAGCACCGAGGGGAGAATATCCATCGAGATTTTAGCGAGGTATTTCAGCATTTCTCGGCCACTCCCCGCGCGATCAGATGCGGGAACTTTGGGGCATTGTAAGGGATCAACTGCGACGGATCGATGGCAAAGGGTTCGCCCGCCTTACGGCTTCAGCTCGATCTCAAGGAACACGATCTCGGTTGAGGTTTCGTTAAGTACGTCGTGTTGGACGCCGGCCTTGCGAAAGTAAGATTTTCCGGCCGCGAGCTGCGCCTTGGAACGCTCGCCGCCGGGCGCCACGATGGTCATCTCGCCGGCGACGACGGGAACAATGACATAGTCCATGCCGTGGGTGTGATGCCCGGTCGCGCTGCCCGGGTCGAGCCGCCACTCGGTCACCCGGACCTGCTCGTTGTCGATCTGAACCTCGGATTTGGCGGCAAGCATCGGGAATTTCCTTCTACGGCACGAAAACCATGAACACGTAGACGGCAAATACCACCATATGGACCAGCCCGAACAGGACATTGGTCCTGCCGGTGCCGAAGGTCAGCATGCTCAACAAGAATGTCAGGAACAGGAGTGCGGTGTTCGCCGGGTTCAGGCCCAGCACGAGCGGCTGGTCGAGCAGGTAGGTGGCGATCCCGACCGCCGGAATGGTCAGGCCGATGGTTGCGAGCGAGGACCCGAGCGCCAGGTTGATGCTCTTCTGGAGGTCGTTCTTGCGCGCCGCCGCAATCGCCGAGACACCCTCCGGCATCAGGATCAGGAGGGCGACGAGGAGGCCCGCGAACGCCGGCGGGGCGCCGATCTGAACGGCGACCGCGTCCACCACCAGCGAGAACTTCTTGGCGAGGAGGACGACCGCCAGCAGCGAGATCAGCAGCAGCACGATGCTGAGCACCAGCATTCTGCCCGACAAATGCGCCTCCCCGCCCTCGCCGTCCGCCCTCTCGTGGACGAAGTAGTCCTTGTGCAGGACGGTCTGGGTGTAGAGGAACACGCCGTAGAGCACGATCGTTGCGAGATCGACGAAGCCGAGCTGGAGCGTCGAATAGATCGGGCCCGGCGTCGTCAGCGTGTAGTTGGGCATGATCAGGGTGATGGTTGCCATCGCAATCAGCACGCTGAGATAGACGTTGGCGCCCGAGACCTGAAAGCCCTGCTCGCGATAGCGCATGCCGCCGATGAAGACGCAGAGGCCGACCAGGCCGTTGCAGACGATCATCACGACCGCGAACACGGTGTCGCGGGCGAGCTCCGGGGCCGGCTTGTCGCCCAGCATGATCGTGGTGATCAGTGCGACCTCGATGATGGTCACCGCCAGCGTCAGCAGCAGCGTGCCATAGGGCTCGCCGATGCGCTCGGCGATCACCTCGGAATGATGAACGGCCGCGAAGACGGTGCCGAACAGGATCACCAGGAGCACGATCGCGAACAGGGCTCCGCCCGCCGTCAGCGTAAAGCTGTAGCCGGTCGCGGTCACGATCAGGAACAGCAGCACCGCCAGAGCGGGGAAGATCCAGGACGACCGCGGCATCGGTCCGTGTGCGCTCATGCGGGCGATTCCTTCCAATGGGAGACCGATTATGCGCGAGAAGATCGCATCCGTCAGCCCTCAGGACCCATTGATGAAGTTTCGTGCGATCTCGATGGCGCCAAAGCTGCCGAGATCGTCGTGCCCGCCGCCGGGAATGCGGACGAACTGCTTCGGCTCGCGGGCCAGCGCAAACAATTTCTCGCCGAATGCGATCGGGATGGTCTGGTCCTGCGCGCCATGCATGATCAGGAGCGGAGCCGTGACGCGTGCGATGCGCTCATCCGAGTGGAAGGGGTCGCGGATCAGGAGGCGAACCGGAGCGAACCAGAAATGCGCGGCGGCGACGTCGGCGATCGACGAATAGGGCGCCTCGAGGATCAGCTTCCCGACCGGATGTTCGGAGGCGACGGCGACCGCAACGCCGGTCCCGAGCGAGAAGCCCCAGGCGACGAGGCGCCGGGCGTCATAGCGCGCCACCGCGAACGCGTACGCGGCCGCGCCATCGCGCAGCAGGCCATCTTCGCCCGGTGCGCCGCTGGAGCCCGAATAGCCGCGATAGGACAGCGCGACGAGACCGGTGCCGTCAGCCGTGATCGCCTTGAAGTGGCCGGCAAGGCCGGCCAGAGAATCGCCGTTGCCGTGGAAGAACAGCACCACGGCACGGCCAGGCTTTGGCGGCACGTGCCAGACGATGACCTTCTCGCCGTCAGACGTCGTCAGGACATGCTCTTCGGCGTCTGGAAGTCCCGCGGCGGCAGGCGCCGTGCGCTCGGCCGTCGGAATCGGAAACAGCATGGCGCGCTGTTTGGCAAACAACAGGACGAGACCGGCGAGGTAGCCGGCCGCGAGGATGGTGGCGGTCCATTTCAGGAATGTCATCGCGGCCCGCCATTCCGGAGTTCAGGATTTGCGGCGGCTCGTGAGCAGTTTGAGAACGTCCGGCCGGATGCTCAAGGGAATCTCGCGGCAGCCGCACGCCGCCGCATGGGCAACGTGCCACGCGACACGCTGCTCGCGCGTCGCCTTCGGTGGCATGCGATGGGACCGGTGCCACTCCTTGTTCAGGGCCACGGTCCGCTCGCCTTCCCGCCCTACATCGCCTTGACGATGTTCTCGGTGACCTTCTTGGCGTCGCCGAGCAGCATCATGGTGTTGTCGCGATAGAACAGCGGATTGTCGATACCGGCATAGCCCGAGGCGAGCGAGCGCTTGATGAACATGACGGTGCCGGCCTTCCAGACCTGGAGGACGGGCATGCCGTAGATCGGCGAGGTCTTGTCCTCTTCGGCCGCCGGGTTGGTGACGTCGTTGGCGCCAATCACGAAGGCGATGTCGGCCTGCGCGAATTCGGAGTTGATGTCCTCGAGCTCGAACACCTCGTCGTAGGGGACGTTGGCCTCGGCGAGCAGCACGTTCATGTGGCCGGGCATGCGGCCCGCGACCGGATGAATGGCGTACTTCACCTCGACGCCTTCCTTCTTCAGGATGTCGCCCATTTCGCGCAGCGCGTGCTGGGCCTGCGCCACCGCCATGCCGTAGCCGGGCACGATGATGACCTTCTGCGCATTCTTCATGATGAAGGCGGCGTCGTCGGCCGAGCCGAGCTTGGCGGGCTTCTGCTCGCCGCCGCCAGCGCCGGCCGCGGCGGTCTCGCCGCCAAAGCCACCGAGGATGACCGAGATGAAGGACCGGTTCATCGCGTGGCACATGATGTAGGACAGGATCGCACCCGACGAGCCGACCAGCGCGCCGGTGATGATCAGCGCGGAATTGCCCAGCGTGAAGCCGATGCCGGCCGCAGCCCAGCCGGAATAGGAGTTCAGCATCGAGATCACGACCGGCATGTCGGCGCCGCCGATCGGGATGATCATGAGCACGCCGAGCGCCAGCGCGATGATGACGATCAGCCAGAAGTCGAGCGCGCTGCCCGACATCACCAACCCGACGATGAAGACGACGAGCGCGATCGCGAGCGCGATGTTGATGACGTGGCGGAACGGCAGGATGATCGGCGCGCCGCTCATGCGCGCGGACAGCTTCAGGAACGCGATCACCGAGCCGGTGAAGGTCAGCGCGCCGATGGCGACGCCGAGCGACATCTCGACCAGGCTCTGCGGATGGATGTTGCCGGGCGTGCCGATGTCGAAGGCTTCCGGCGCGTAGAACGCGCCGGCGGCGACCAGCACCGCGGCCATGCCGACCAGCGAGTGGAAGGCGGCGACCAGTTCCGGCATCGAGGTCATCGGCACGCGGCGGGCGATCACCGCGCCGATGCCGCCGCCGATCGCGATACCGACGATGACGAGCACCCAGGCGAGGCCGTCTGCCGGCGGATGGTTGGCGAGCGTGGTGGCGACCGCGATCGCCATGCCGATCATGCCGAACAGATTGCCCTGGCGCGACGAAGCCGGGCTCGACAGCCCGCGCAGCGACAGGATGAACAGCACTCCCGCCACGAGATACAAAAATGCAGAGAGGTTGGCGCTCATCTCAGGTCCCCATTGATCCCTTCAGCCCGAGGTGGCCGCTTACTTCGACTTCTTCTTGTACATCGCCAGCATCCGCTGGGTGACAAGGAAGCCGCCGAAGATGTTGATGCAGGCGAAGATCAGAGCGACGAAGCCGAAGGCGCGTGCCCAGCCCGAGCCGCTCGAGACATTGGCGACGCCGCCGGCGAGGAGCGCGCCGACCACGATCACCGAGGAGATTGCGTTGGTCACGCTCATCAGCGGCGTGTGCAGCGCCGGCGTCACCGACCACACCACGAAATAACCGACGAAGACGGCAAGGACGAAAATCGACAGCCGGAAGACGAAGGGGTCGACGACCTGTGCAACATGCTCCATGGCGGCTCTCCTAAGCTTTCGGCTGGAAGTTCGGGTGAATCACGGCGCCGTCCTTGGTGAGCGCCGTCGCCTTCACGAGTTCGTCGTCCCAATTGACGGCAAGAGCCTTGCTGCCCTTGTCGACCAGGGTCTCGATGAAATTGAACAGGTTGCGCGCGTAGAGGCTGGAGGCGGACGCCGCGACGCGGCCGGCAACGTTGGTGTAGCCGACGATCTTGATGCCATCGACATCGGCGACCTCGCCCGGCCTCGCGCCTTCGACATTGCCGCCGCGCTCGACGGCGAGATCGACCAGCACCGAACCCGGCTTCATCGACTTGACCATGTCGGCCGAAACGAGCTTCGGCGCCGGCCGGCCCGGAATCAGCGCCGTCGTGATCACGATGTCCTGCTTCTTGATGTGTTCGGCGGTGAGCGCGGCCTGCTTGGCCTGGTATTCCTTGGACATTTCCTTGGCGTAGCCGCCGGCGGTCTGCGCGTTCTTGAACTCCTCGTCCTCGACGGCGAGGAATTTTGCGCCGAGCGATTCCACCTGCTCTTTCGTCGCGGGCCGCACGTCGGTCGCGGTGACGATGGCGCCGAGACGGCGCGCGGTCGCGATCGCCTGGAGGCCGGCAACGCCGACGCCCATCACGAACACCTTTGCGGCGGGCACGGTGCCGGCGGCAGTCATCATCATCGGGAAGGCGCGGCCGAAGGCCTCGGCCCCCTCGATCACGGCGCGGTAGCCGGCAAGGTTCGCCTGAGACGACAGCACGTCCATCACCTGCGCACGGGTGATGCGCGGCATCAGTTCCATCGCGAAGGCGGAGACGCCGGAATCGGCGATCGTCTTCAGCGCGGCCTCGTTGCCGTAGGGGTCCATGATGGCGATGACGAGCGCACCGCGCTTGTACTGCGCGAGCTCGGAGGCTTCGGGACGCTTCACCTTGATGATGATGTCGGCGTCCTTCAGCGCATCGGCGCTGACGGTGGCGCCCACGGCGGTGAATTCGGAATCCGGCAGGCCCGATTTGAGGCCAGCGCCCGGCTCGACGGCGATCTCGGCGCCCAACGCCTTGAACTTCTTCACCGTATCAGGCGAAGCGGCGACACGCGGCTCCGACGGATCGATTTCCTTGGCAACGGCGATCTTCATAGGCCCTCCGGCGACGCGGGACAGCGCGCGCGCAAACTTAAGCGTTACTCCCGCAGCGTTCGATACCGGTTTTGGGACCGGCTTGGATGCAAATTTTGTAGGCGGCAGCTGCTGCTGACGTGTGCAGCTGCCGATAGGTCAGGTCAGGAAGATCGCCATCAGGATCACGATGAGCGCGACCGAGGCCGTGCCGTACTTCACCAGCTTGATGAAGCCCTCATAGGTCTGCTCGTGGGCAACGTAGTCGTTGCCGTCGGCGGTGGTGTACGCCACTTCGCTATGGTCAGCCATGTATTGTCCCCAGTCGAAAGTCGAATTCTTGGGCTGGGATACCGCAAACCTTCGGGCAGGGCAACGGCACCGATGGCCGGTTTTCGGGCAAATCAGGTGATTTGGAATTCCGATTGCCGGGAATCCGGCTGTCGCGCTGCTCAGCCCTGATCGATCATCGTGGCGGTGACGCTCGCGGTTTGCCGCCGAGGTACCGGAAGACCGAGCGCCTCGCGGACCGCGTCGATCGCCGGCTCGCCCGCTTCAGTGAATCGGGCCATATGCGGATCGACGCCGGACCCGACCGCGACCGGATTGTCACCGGACAGGAAACCGTGCGCCATGTGGAAGCCCAGCGCGCGGTAGACCTCGAACTGCTCCTCCGAGAAGAACTGGTCACCCGTGGTCTCGTGCGGGAAGCGGTCGTTTCGCCGCGCGTAGTCCCGGATGTAGTCGTTCTCGTCGCCATTGAGCGACGATTTGACGTAAACGAGATAACCCTGCTCGTCGCCTCCGTAGTCGATGGTGCCGATCGCGACGTGGACGTGGTCTCGCGCAATGTCGTCGCGCTCGTCGGCCGCGCCGGGATCACCCGCCTTGTCGGCATTGCGCGCCATCAGCGCACGCGTGCGCTCGCGAATCGGCGTCCATGGCAGGTCGATGCGGACGCCGAGATCGATGCGGGCGTAACGCTGTAACGTCATCAGGGAACCGAAATTCATCGGCGCATCGGCTTCCGCATCGACCGCGATGATCACCTTGCAGCGGCGGCGCAACAGCTCGTAGACGCCGAGATTCTCGATATGACCGCCGTCCGTCAGATAGACGCTGTCGCTGTTCTCGTACAGGCGCCCCGAGATCTCCGACCAGAAATAGATCGGCGTGGAGCGGCGCTGCGGCCGGACACGCTCATCGACGTAACGCGGGTTCTTCAGCCAATAGCCGAGCCGGACGTTGAGGAGCGCAAGCGTGGGCGTCAGCGCCTTGATCGAGCTCGAACCCATGTTCGAGGAGGCCGCGGCTCCGGAAATCGCCATTGCGGTGGCGAGATCGAGACTTTGCTCGTCGTCCTGCACCAGATCGGTGGGCGCATAGCCCGTCGCCTCGCTGCCGACGTTCAGGGCGGAGAACACGAAGAAGTCCGCGTTGCGTCCGCGCCGGTTGGCAAAGTCGGAGCCCTGAATATTCAGCGCCGTATTGATGAGCTGATAGGGCGCGTGCAGCTTCGGCGCAGCCGGCTGCCCTGGAATCCGGGCCGTCGCGGCCGGAGCGGCGTAGAGATCCGTCAGCTTCATGCGATCGAGCGCCTTGAAATCGCGCCCCTGGTCGAGACTGGCTTCGGCGGGCGCGACGCGCCCGTCGGCCGAACGCGTCGGATCGAACAGGAAGGCCTTGCTCAGGCGATCGCGATAGAGCCGGTGCAACGAGTTCGCATTCGGCGTCAGGCAGAACGAGATGGCGAACAGCAGGGCGCCGGCGAACGTGTAGAGGATCACCATGTGCAGGCTGTAGGAGTAGGCGAGCTCCGAAGCATTGCCCTGGAACAGGCTGGGAAAACGAACCTGAACCACCTGCCCCGCTTTCTGAGCCAGGAACAGGAGCCAGGCGGGCGTGTGCCAGATCGGCGTCAACTGCTCGGCATCTGCCACGACCTGCGGTGCGGCTTTCGGCGTGATTTCCGCCGACAAGGTCCCCTTGCTGACATCGAACTGAATCCTGCCTGCGAGGCTTCCGGACGGCGCGTTCGATTTGGCATTGACCAGGCACTCTCGCTGGGAGGTTGCGCCCATAACGGACGGGCACCTCTCGAACAGATCGTTGGCGATGCCCCAATAGGATAGATAGAGGTATGCGACCCAGATGACGAGCGGAAGCGCAAGGCCCGCGATCCATAGCGCGACCTTGGCCACGACCGCGAGCACAAGCGAACCCCATTGCGAGGATGCGCTGTTGCCCTTCAGCAATTCCACGAATTGCTGCCTGAACGCGGTGACGAAGACACCGATTGGCGCAGCCACTGCCGCGAGCGACTTGATCCAGGTGATCGCAACCGCAGCAGCCGGTCCACCGATTGCGCTGCTCTCGGCGACATCGAACATCTGCTCCAGCATGAAGGGTTGAAACTCGAAGAAGGCGATCACCGCCAGCAGCACCAGGAAGGTCGCGCCCATGCTCGGCCAGTGCGAACGGAACTCCTGCCGCTTGCCGGGGCTCGCGAGCGACTGCTTGAGCGCCCATCCGAAAAACAGGACGCCCCCGATGATTGCGATCGACAGGCTCAACGCAAAATGCTGGACCTTGAGAAACCGGGCGAAGTCGCACGCGACGCCCAGCAACAATGCGATCCCGCCAATATAGGCGAACACGACGCTGGGACCGCTGCCGCGGACGGAGCGGGAGGTGAAATAGGCGAGCCCGCTGCAAGCGAACATCACGAGCGCGACGACCAGGCCGAATGTGCTGAAACCGTAACGATCGATGTCGCTGAAATCATGCAGCTCGCACAACGACCTGTTGTTGAGACTGATGCCGAAGATGTTCGCATCCGTCAGGCAGCTCCGCAGCGGCGTTGACCAGATGGTGATGGCGGCAAGCAGCAGCACGATGGGCAACGTCAACCCGATATTGGCGACCAGTCCCCGCACGACGATCGCAACTCCGGTCAGGAGATCGCGGGCACCGGCGGGGATCAGATAGTTGGAATAGTTGCGCAGGTGTCCGACCGACGGCGTATCGCTGATCTCGGCGGACGTGACGGTTCCGCCGGCGGGTCTCTCGCCGAACACAAAGCGCCGTGCGGTCGTCATGGTGGCGCTGAGCGAGGTGCCGATATAGCCGCCGCCCGACACCGTGGAGAGATAGTCGATCCGGCCGATCAGGTTGTGGTGGTTCAGTGCCTGGAGCACGCCGAGGCAAACGGCCGACGAGCGAATGCCACCGCCGGACAACGCAAGTCCGACGACGTCGAGCAACTGGCAGGGTTGCAGGCCGTCGGCGTCGAGGCGCCGTTCCGGCTCGCGGCGGGTGTTGATCGCCTCGATCTCATCGCAAACGATCTGATGGTGCTTCTCGCACCAGGGCGTTTCCTGATCGACGGCGGCAGCATTTCTCGCCATCGGAACCGGCGTGGCGGGCCCTTGATGGAGCATGGGTGCCTCCCCAGGGAGAAACCGATCAATCCACAATCAATAGTAGAAAATCATTTCCGAGTATCTGTTGAGTTAGTCTTGCGGGCCGCGCGAACGTTCAATCGCACGTAGCAAATCGCCGGCCTCCGCCGCGAAGGTCGCCCACGCCCACGGATGGAACTGGGGGCCGCAAAAAAACCTGCGGCACCCGCATTCCGTGCGCCCGGAAGGAACTCGCGCTTCGCCTCAGCCCATCGCCTCGAGCTCGTCGATCATCCCGGCGATGAGCGAGAGACCGCCGTCCCAGAATTTGGGATCCTTGGCATCGAGCCCGAACGGCCGCAGCAGCTCGGAATAATGCTTGGTGCCGCCGGCGGCGAGCATGTCGAGGTAGCGCTCGGCAAAGCCCTCGGCCGCATTCTCGTAGACGGCGTAGAGCGAGTTCACGAGACAATCACCGAAGGCATAGGCGTAGACGTAGAACGGCGAGTGGATGAAGTGCGGGATGTACATCCAGTAGTTCTCGTAGCCCGCCTTGATCTCGATCGCCGGCCCGAGGCTCTCGCCCTGCACCGACAGCCAGATCTCACCGAGCCGCGTCGCGGTGAGCTCGCCGTTCTTGCGCTCGGTGTGGACCGCGCGCTCGAACGAATAGAACGCGATCTGCCGCACCACCGTGTTGATCATGTCCTCGACCTTGCCGGCGAGCAGCGCCTGGCGCTGCCGGGCGCTCTTGGTCTGCGCCAGCAACCGCCGGAAGGTCAGCATCTCGCCGAACACGCTCGCGGTCTCGGCCAGCGTCAGCGGCGTCGGCGCCATCAGCGCGCCGTTCTTCGCGGCCAGCACCTGGTGCACGCCATGGCCGAGCTCATGCGCGAGCGTCATCACGTCGCGCGGCTTGCCCTGGTAGTTCATCAGCACGTAAGGATGCGCCGACGGCGTGGTCGGATGTGAGAACGCGCCCGGCGCCTTGCCGGGGCGAACCGGCGCGTCGATCCAGCGATCGGTGAAGAAGCGCTCGGCGATCTCGGCCATTTTGGGCGAGAAGCCGCGATAGGCCGTCAGCACCATGTTGCGCGCATCGGGCCAGCCGATGACGTCGGTCGCGGCGAACGGCAGCGGCGCGTTGCGGTCCCAATAAGCCAGCCGCTTCTTGCCGAACCACTTCGCCTTCAACGCATAATAGCGATGCGACAGCTTTGGATAGGCCGCGCGCACCGAGGCGACCAGCGCGTCCACCACCTCGCGCTCGACGCGATTGCTCAGATGCCGAGAATCCGCGACGTCCTTGAACCCACGCCAATTGTCGGAGATGTCCTTGTCCTTGGCGAGCGTGTTGGTGATCAGCGCAAAGGTGCGCTCATTGGCCTTGAAGGTCTTTGTCAACGCTTCGGCCGCAGCCTTGCGCTTTGTGCCGTCACGGTCCTGCAGGAAATTGAGCGTCGGCTCGATCGCGAGCTCTTTGGCGCCGACCTTGAAGCGCAGGCCGGAGATGGTCTGGTCGAACAGCCGGTTGAAGGCGGAATAGCCGGTCTGCGACTTCTCGAGGAAGAGCTGCTCGAGCTTGTCGTCGAGCTGGTACGGCTTCTCCTTGCGCAGATCCTCGATCCAAGGACGGTAATACGCGAGCTCGGCGGCCTGCATCGCGCGGTTCAAAATATCGTCATCGACGCGGTTGAGCTCGAGCGCGAAGAACAAGAGATGCGTGGACGCCGCCGTTAGCCGCTCGGAGACATCGCCGTAAAACTTTGAAATCGTGGGATCAACGCTGTCGCCGGCATGGACGAGACCGGCATAGGAGCCGAGACGGCCGGCGAGATCGTCGATCGCCTCATAGCGTCGCACCGCCTCGGCGAGCCATTTTCCGCCATCTTCGTTTGCTGTCCCTGTAGCGAGCTTGCCCTTGTAGTCGGTCTCGAACGCGACGCAATCGGCGTCCATCCTTTCGAGATCGCGCGCCACTTCCGGCGCATCGATCCCGGAATAGAGGTCGGCGAGGTTCCACTCCGGAAGCCTGCCGGTCTTGCCCGCAGGCTTTGCGGGCAAAGATTTGGAGGACTTTGCCTTGGCGGCGGATTTCCTGGTGCTTGGCTTGCGGAGAGCGGGCTTGCTGGAGGCAGATTTCTTGAGAGCAGATTTGGAGCGCGAATTCATTGTGTGGGAAACCTGTGTTCAACAAGCGCGACGGCGGGCGGGGGCATCAAGGTTTAAGAGTGCGTTAATCGGCTTCGGCCAGAGTGACCCGATTCGAGACAGATAGTAGTAGCGTGCGGGGAACACCATGGCTGCCTGTATTTTGATCGCCGACGACGACGCAGTAGCCCGCCGGCTGGTCGAGAACATGGTGCAGAAATGCGGCTATGAGACGGTCGTCGTGGACTCCGGCGACGCCGCGATCGCCGCCCTCACCGCCCCCGATGCACCGGCGATCGACGCCGTCATCCTCGATCTCGTGATGCCCGGCCTCGACGGCATGGGCGTGCTGGCGAAAATCCGCGAGGCCGGCCTCGGCGTCCCCGTCATCGTGCAGACCGCCCATGGCGGCATCGACAACGTGATCTCGGCGATGCGCGCGGGCGCGGCCGATTTCGTCGTCAAGCCGGTTGGCTTGGAGCGGCTCCAGGTCTCTCTGCGCAACGCACTCAATGCCTCCGCGCTCAAGGGCGAGTTGCAGCGTATCCGTCACAGCCGCGAGGGCCGGCTGACTTTCTCCGACATCATCACCCGCGCCGAGGCGATGGCGGCCGTGATGCGTGCCGCGCAGAAGGCCGCGGGCTCGTCGATCCCAGTGCTGATCGAGGGCGAGTCCGGCGTCGGCAAGGAGATGTTCGCACGCGCCATCCATGGCAGCGGCGAGCGCAAGGCTAAGCCGTTCGTCGCGGTCAATTGCGGTGCGATCCCCGACAATTTGGTCGAGTCGATCCTGTTCGGTCACGAGAAGGGCGCCTTCACCGGCGCCACCGAACGGCACACCGGCAAGTTCGTCGAGGCTCATGGCGGCACGCTGTTCCTGGACGAGGTCAGCGAGCTGCCGCTCACCGCGCAGGTCAAGCTGCTGCGCGCACTTCAGGAAGGCGCGGTCGAAGCGGTCGGCGGACGCAAGCCGTTGAAGGTCGACGTCCGGATCATCTCCGCGACCAACCGCAGGCTGCTGGAGCGGGTGAAGCAGGGCCATTTCCGCGAAGATCTGTTCTATCGCCTCCACGTGCTGCCGCTGACGATCCCCTCGCTGCGGGCGCGGCGTGAGGACATCCCGTATCTGCTCCGGCATTTCCTGGCGCGCTTTGCCGCCGAGGAGAATCGCCTCATCACCGGCATCAGCGGCGAGGCCGTCGCGCACCTCGCCCAGCTCGACTGGCCCGGCAACATCCGCCAGCTCGAAAACGCGGTCTACCGCGCGGTGGTGATGAGCGAGGGCGACCAGCTCGACCTTGCCGACTTCCCCCTGCTCACCTCGCAGCCGCATCTCGAGACCGACATCCCGACCGCGCCGCTGATGCTCGAGCCGATCGCGGCGCCCTCGGTGGTGTCGGGTGGTGAAATACCGATCGCGCCGCTGCCGCTGGCGGGCACCCTTTCCATGCTGACCCCCACCGGCGACGTCCGCCCGCTGGAGGACATGGAGAGCGAGATCATCCGTTTCGCGATCTCGCATTATCGGGGGCAGATGTCCGAGGTCGCCCGCCGCCTCAAAATCGGCCGGTCCACGCTCTACCGCAAGCTCGACGAAGCCGGGGTTCCCGGACATGGCGGCAAAAGCGGTGAGGAGACGCCCTGAGCCTCATGCGAACGGAGGTTCGCCTGGCGTTGCGATGACGCCGCAAGCCCTTCGCATTACGGCAAAATCCGGCTGCGACGTGAACCGTGACTTGGAAGTGACAGACACATGGAAAAGCGTCTGCCAAAGCCGCACAATCCGTTGCAAACGGGCTTTCTTGAAGTCAGTTTGTCGTGAGTTGTCCCGGGTAGCGCTGGCCGCCCAAACGGGGCCTGTATATCGTCTGCGTAGGATTCGTTCGTCCGCGTATGAATCGTTGCGTGCAGGCGTGCAACTTTCGAGCGGCCGGCGCAGTTTAGCCCGAAGCTCATTAGGCGATAATGAAGCTGTTCCACGAGGGACAGTTCACCCGAGGGGTGCGACACAATGCGTGACTGTTTGAACCACCGTGCGGGCTTTGACCGCGTCTTGATGACGGTCGCGGCGACCTTCCTCACGGTATCGGCCAGCTCGGCCCTGGCGCAGGATCAGGCGCGCAGCAGCGCCGCCGAACTCGCGATCGAAGCCGCGATCCCGCGCCCCGAGCCCGCCAACGTCCCGCCCCCGACCGCATCCGACATCAAGCTCGACACCACCGCGACGGTTCAGGATTCCGCAAAGGAGCCGGCCAAGGAACCGGTGAAGGCCGAAGCCGCACCGGCTCCCGACAAGGTCGAGACCAAACCTTCCGACGTCGCCACCACGCCTGCAGCTGAGGCGCCGAAGAACGAAACCGCCAAGACCGAGCCTGCCAAATCCGAACCGGCAAAGGCCGACACCGCGACGGCAACGCCGGCCGCGCCTGCGGCCCCCGCTGCGGCTCCGGCCGCCGAGCCGGTGAAGGCCGCGAGCAACGTTCCCGCCGCCGACCAGCCGGTCGCCGACAAGCTCAAGGACATCATCGGCGCCAAGACCTCGCGCCATTTCGACCGCAAGAACGAGCGCGCCGCGATCGAGAAGTTTTACGGTGCACGCGACTTCGCGCCGGTCTGGACCCAGGCCGGCAGCCTGACCGCCGCGGCCAAGGGCGTGATCGCGCGGCTGAAGGATGCGGCCTCCGATGGTCTCAATCCCGCCGACTATCCGGTGCCGGATTTCGCCGCCGCCACGACGCCCGATGCGCTCGCCGATGCCGAGCTGAAGCTCACCGCCAGCATGTTCGACTATGCGCGCCAGGCCCAGAGCGGCCGCATGCACTGGTCGCAGGTCAGCGGCGACATCCTCTATCCCGAGCATCCGGTCGATTCGAGCGAGGTGCTCGCCAAGGTCACGACCGCAGCCGACGCCTCCGCAGCGCTCGACAGCTACAACCCGCCGCAGAAGCTCTACAAGGAGCTGAAGGCCAAGCTCGCCGAGCTGCGCGGCCAGGGCAGCGGCCCGGTGATCGAGATCGGCGACGGTCCGGCGCTGAAATACACCCCGGCCGGCAAGAAGCAGGCTGAAATCGTCGTCGAAGATCCGCGCGTGCCGCAGCTCCGCGCCAAGCTCGGCCTCCCCGAGAACGCCGGCGACACCCGCTATGACGCCACCGTCGCCGAAGCCGTGCGCAAATTCCAGAATAGCGCCGAGATGAAGGTAACAGGCATCCTCGACGACAAGACCGTCAAGGCGATCAACACGCCGAAGCGCGACAAGCAGATCGACGTTGTGCTGGTGAACATGGAGCGCTGGCGCTGGCTGCCGCGCGACCTCGGCGTCCCCTCGCTGGGCGATGCCTATGTCATCCTCAATATTCCTGACTACACACTGAAGGTGATGCAGCGTGGCCAGCAGGTCTGGACCACTCGCGTCGTCACCGGCAAGCCGGGCACGCATGCGACCCCGCTGCTCACCGAGACGATGAAGTACATCACGGTCAATCCGACCTGGAACGTGCCGCCGTCGATCGTCTACAACGAATACCTGCCGGCGCTTCAGCAGGACCCGACCGTGCTCCAGCGCATGGGCCTCAAGCTCGAGCAGAACCGCGACGGCTCCGTGCACATCTCGCAGCCGCCCGGTGAAGCCAACGCGCTCGGCCGCATCCGCTTCAACTTCCCGAACAAGTTCCTGGTCTATCAGCACGACACGCCGGACAAGAACCTGTTCGCCAGGGACGATCGCGCCTTCAGCCATGGCTGCATGCGCGTGCAGAACCCGGATCAGTACGCCTCCGTTCTGCTCAACATCGCCATGCCGAACGAGAAGTACACGCCGGAGCGCGTGCGCAGCATGTACGGCAAGAGCGAGATCGACCTGAAATTCCCGACGCCGATCCCGGTCAACATCACCTACCAGACCGCGTTCGTGGACGATGGCGGCAAGCTGCAAATCCGCAAGGACGTCTATGGCCGTGATGCGACCATGATCAACATCCTGAAGAACGGCCGCGGCAAGGACCTCGAGAACGTCGTTGCTCACTCCCAGCCGAGCTATTCACGCCCGGCGACGACGCTGCCCTCGGGCGTGGCGATTGCCAACAATGGCGGCGGCTTCGGCTCGTCGGGTCCGAACTTCTTCGAGCGGCTGTTCGGGGCGCCGACCCCGCCGCCGGCTCCGGTCGGCCGCCGGCCGCAGCAGCAGCGGGTGTTTACCCGCTGAGGCCTCCCCGATCGGTCTTTGTCGGAAATTCTCTAGTAAGATCAGCGACCTCATCCCCCTGGATGGGGTCGCTTAACGTTAACCATTCTCCACCCGAACTCCGGCAGCGGGCGTTTTTTTGCCACACTGAACCGCTTAGGTTCGTATTCTGACTTGGTTTGGGGTCGAGAAGGTCAACCTCGAATTAACCTTCTCGCTTTAAGAAAGCGTTCATCCTCTTTCGCGCGCTAACGGGGTTGCCGGGAGAGTCCATTTTGAACGCTCGTCGACTGGGTGGGCTCATTCGTGCTGACAGGTTTCGCACGCAAATTCGCAGTGCTGTCGTTGTCCCATGCGGGAGTGAAGGCCGGATCCCGGATCGGCCTCGCTTCCGCACTGCTGCTTGCTGCCGCGGGCTCGGTCCATGACGCCGCCGCGCTGAACGAGACCAAGACGCTCTCGTTCCACCACACCCATTCCGGCGAAGACCTCACCGTCACCTTCAAGCGCGATGGCCGCTTCGACGAGGCCGCGCTGAAGCAGCTCAACCACTTCCTGCGCGACTGGCGGACCCAGGACGAGACGGTCATGGACCGTCGCCTGTTCGACATCCTCTGGGAAGTCTATCGCGACGTCGACGGCAAGCAGCCGATCCAAATCATTTCCTCCTACCGCTCCCCCGCCACCAACGCGATGCTCCGCCGCCGCTCCTCCGGCGTGGCGCGCTTCAGCCAGCACATGCTGGGGCATGCGATGGACTTCCACATTCCGGGCGTGCCGCTGGAGCAGATCCGCTTCGCCGGCCTGCGCCTGCAGCGCGGCGGCGTCGGCTTCTATCCGACCTCCGGCTCGCCCTTCGTCCATCTGGATACCGGCAGCATCCGGCACTGGCCGCGCATGACGCATGACCAGCTCGCCCGCGTGTTCCCGGATGGCCGCACGGTCCACGTTCCGACCGACGGCACGCCGCTGAAGGGCTATGAGCTGGCCAAGGCCGACATCGAGCGCCGCGGCACCGGCGACGATTCCGGCAGCAAGCCGAGTTTCTTTGCCGCTCTGTTCAAGAGCAAGTCGGCTCCCGCCGCCACGAGCAGCGACGAGGATGACGAGGGCGCGCCCGCCCCGGCCGCGAAGTCTGTTGCGCCGACCGTGGTTGCCGCCGCGGCCAAGCCGGCCGATCCGGTGCCGACACCGCGCGCCAAGCCGCAGATCGCCGCTGCGATCCAGCTCGCTTCGGCCGATGCGCAGCTCGTTGCACCGCCCAAGCCGAAGCCCGCGCCCGTGGCTGACAAGCCTGCGGCCGGCAAGCCGGAGACCCCGGCCGACATCATCAATGCCCGCGGCTTCTGGGATGCCCCTGCGACCCCGCAGCAGGCGACGCCAGCTCAAGTGGCGGCGTTGAAGGCCCGCCAGGCGCTCGCCGCCGCCACCGAGCCGCAAGCAACCGCGTCCGTCTCCAGCGCGGCCTATCAGGCGCTGGCCTATGCGCCGGCGTCCGCCTCCCCGGTCGACCGCGCCAACGTCGTCGCCGCCTCCGCGCTGGTCCCGCGCACAGGCCGCCCCGTTGCCACGACGCGCGGCCTTGCGCCCGCGACCGAGATCAACACGGTGGTCGGCAAGAGCATCGACGGCAGGATCGCAACCGCGACCCGCCTCTCCGCCGCCAGGGGCGAAAGCATCTGGCTCAAGATCGTGATGCTGTCGCCGAGCGCCAGCCGCGCGATGTCGGTGACGTTGATGGGCGAGCTGGATACCGTTGCCCTGCGCGGCTATTTCGTCAAACCGCAGGCCGTGATCGCGATGGGCTTTGCCGACGATCCGATGCAGGGCCTGTCCTGCGATAGCTTTACGGGCAGTGCGACCGCGAAGCTCGAGACGACGTCGTTCGTCATGCGCACCGCGGCGCTGCGCTGAGATCTTTCCCCTCACGCCGTTCGGTAGTCCCGCAAGCCGGGATGAAGCGCAGCGCAATCCTGGGGCACGACAGCGCCACACGCTCAAGTGTCGTCCCGGCCTGGTGCGCATCCGCACTAAGGGAGATTCCCCCACTTCCAACGGGTAATCCACCCGGTATCGCTACGCATTCCAAACGCGCATTGTGGCAATGCGCCCAGAACGGACGCGATGACAAAGTCCGAGGACGCGATTGCGTTTGCCTTGGTGTTCCGCGTTTCCGCAGCGGCGCCGCATCTCAAGGGAAGTCGCCACAGCGAAGTAGGAGCATGCGATGTCAGTTCCATGCAAGTCTGAGCTCAGCCTTCTGAACCACGACGAGCGCGAAGTCATATTGAGTACGCACCATCCCGTGGTCGGAGAGATGGAGCGCGATGGACTTGAGAGCCTTCGCGCCCGACTTCGGGATCTGCGCGACAGGGAGCGTACATTGTCGCGGCATCGACGCCGCGAAACAAAGGGAACAGCCGACCCGCGCGGCAAGAGTTTCTCCGGCACGGCAGAGCATGCAAACCGGCGCCAATCGGTTTTCGCTGCCGCCATCAAGCGCGTCAAGAACGAGCTGAGGCGCATCCGGAAGTTTGAAGCACGACGGGAGCTCGGGGAAGCGGCGCGACGGGCGTTAGCACTCCGTCGGGCGCGTCAGTTTTCTCGCCCGCAGACGACCCCAACTTCGCATGACGGCATGCGGTCCATCCCAAGCCGTCGCCGGCTCAAGAAACTCCCACCGGAAAAAATCGGAAGAGTCTCGCAGGCCAACAAGCGGGCGCAGGCCCGACGAGACGCCAAACGCGGACGCGGCAATTGAGACCGAGACCGACAATCTTGCGGATCGAGGCTGCGTGCCGGACCGGCGCAATGGCGTCCTCGCCACTTCCAAGACTACAGTGTCGAAGCCTGCAGCTTCTATCTCGCTTTCCTGACCCGCCGATCCAGATGATATGTCAACGCCAGCGAGAGGCAGACGGTGAGCTCCTGCTTCGGCAGCGCGCCGGATAGGGGCAACAGCAAAGCCCTGGTCTGCCGATATTCGAACTCATCGGGAAAGCGCTCGCGAAAGGTATCGATCAACGTCGTCTTGCAGTTGAACAGGATGGCGGCGCGCTCGGAGTCCTTCAGGCGGCCGAGCCGGATCGTGCTGCCGCTGCCGGTCTCATCGGTCAGGTAAGCCGGCTCGCCCCATTTCAGCGTTTCGGTGAGCTTGCCGACATCGTGATGTGCCGCAGCGGTCGCGAAGATCAGCTCACGTACCTGGAGCAACCGCTTGCCGATCGGCGCCGGAAGAGCGCCGAAGGCACGGCTCACCTCGCGCGGCAGCGGCGGCGCAGTCACAGCGGTCTCCGTTCACAAACGAAGTGCAACACGCCACGCTTGTAGCCCGGATGGAGCGAAAGCGTAATCCGGGGAATGCTTCCATACTGCGAGAACCCGGATTTCGCTGCGCTCCATCCGGGCTACGGCAGCAGTGCTAGAGGCGCATCGCCTCAGAGCATTCCCAGCGCCTGCATGTAGGTCTCGAGGATGGTCTCGGCCTCGGCGCGCTCGTTCGGGTCCTGCTTGCGCATGCGCACGATGGTGCGCAGCGCCTTGACGTCGTAGCCATTGCCCTTGCTCTCGGCATAGACGTCGCGGATGTCGTCGGAGATCGCCTTCTTCTCTTCCTCCAGCCGCTCGATGCGCTCGATGATGGATTTGAGCTGGTCCTTGGCAAATTTCGTCGCGGGCTCGTCGTCGCGGACGGCGGCGGAGGTGGCCATCTTGGTACTCCCAATGGAACTGGCAAAACGAGGTGACGCCGGCATCCTCACCGCGCGTGCTGGTTGACCCTTAGGGTTCGCGGCTCTCGCGTTCAAGCAAGCATCGCGCTCGTCCACAGCGCGCCCACACCTTCCTGCGGCGAGGCCAAGAAAGAGTTGTGTGGTGCGACTCACCGCCGGACTGCCGGCGAGGCCGTTCAGTGCCCGGGGTGAACCTTCTTCATCGCCTCGAGCTGCTCGGGCGCGGCCGTGCCCTGGTATTTCGACTTCCAGGTCTCGTAGGGCATGCCGTAGACGGCCTCGCGGCTCTCGTCCTTGCTTAAGCTCACGCCCTGCGCGTCGGCAGCGTCCTTGAGCCAGTTCGACAGGCAGTTGCGGCAGAAGCCGGCCAGATTCATCAGATCGATGTTCTGGACGTCGGTCCGCGTCTTCAGATGATCGACCAGGCGCCGGAAAGCGGCCGCCTCGAGCTCCGTTCTGGTTTTGTCGTCGATTGCCATGGCTGGATCCCTTCGGCCTGAATTGGTTCTGCCCCCGATGGGGGTCACCCTTACGGGATCAGGTGGGCCCTTGTCACAGATTTTGCCATATCACGGCGCAAACGGCGCCAGAGCCAACCCGAAGGCCGGTTCCCCGGCCCTACGCCAAATCGTCAATCATCTGGTATACGTTCCGCGACAATGATCGCCGAATCTCCCCGCGCCCCCCTTCGCCTGCTCGCCCGGTTGGTCCCGGTGCTGGTGGGTGGCCTGCTGTGCCTGTGGGCCAGCCCGGCCTCCGCCGACTTCCGGCTTTGCAACAACACCTCGAGCCGGGTCGGCATTGCGCTCGGCTACAAGGACGCCGAGGGCTGGACCACCGAGGGCTGGTGGAACATCTCGTCCCGCTCCTGCGAGACCCTGCTGCGGGGAACGCTGGTCGCGCGCTACTATTACATCTACGCGATCGACTACGACCGCGGCGGCGAATGGTCGGGCCAGGCCTTCATGTGCTCGCGCGACAAGGAATTCACCATCCGCGGCACCGAGGATTGCCTCGCGCGCGGCTACGACCGGACCGGCTATTTCGAGGTCGATACCGGCGAGCAGCGGGCTTGGACAGTGCAGCTGACCGACGCCAACGAGCAGCCGTCACAGCAGCAGCGCGTGCCCGGCCTGCCGGGCCCTGTCGGCCCGGGTGGCGGCGTTCCGGGTTTGCCCAATAGTCCGCCCGGTGGTACGCCCCCCGCCGCGCCTGGCCTTCCGCCAGCTCCCTCGCCACCGTCTGGAAATAAGCCATGAGGCGTCTTCGCCGTATCAAGATTCTCGCGACCCTGGGACCTGCCTCTTCGGACCTCGCGATGATCCGCCGCCTGTTCGAGGCCGGCGCCGATCTGTTCCGCATCAACATGAGCCACACCCCGCATGACAAGATGCGGGAGCTGGTCGCGACGATCCGCAACGTCGAGAGCAGTTATGGCCGGCCGATCGGCATCCTGGTCGATCTCCAGGGCCCGAAGCTCAGGCTCGGCGCCTTCGCGGAAGGCGCAGTCCAGCTCCAGAACGGCCAGATCTTCACGCTCGATTCCGACAAGACGCCGGGCGATGCCACGCGCGTCAATCTCCCGCATCCGGAGATCCTGGCTGCACTCAGGCCCGGCCATTCGCTGCTGCTCGACGACGGCAAGGTGCGCCTGATCGCGGAGGAGACCTCGAAAGAGCACGCGGTGACGCGTGTCGTGGTCGGCGGCCGGATGTCCGACCGCAAGGGCGTCAGCCTGCCCGACACCGATTTGCCGGTCTCCGCGATGACGCCGAAGGACCGCGCTGACCTCGAGGCCGCGCTGGTGACCGGCGTCGACTGGATCGCGCTGTCCTTCGTGCAGCGCGCCGACGACGTGATCGAGGCCAAGAAGATGATCCGCGGCCGCGCCGCTGTCATGGCCAAGATCGAGAAGCCGCAGGCGATCGACCGCCTCGCCGACATCATCGAGGCCTCCGACGCGCTGATGGTGGCGCGCGGCGATCTCGGCGTCGAGCTGCCGCTGGAACGCGTGCCGAGCCTGCAGAAGCAGATGACGCGCATGGCGCGCCGCGCCGGCAAGCCGGTGGTGATCGCGACCCAGATGCTGGAATCGATGATCCAGTCGCCGGTGCCGACCCGCGCCGAGGTCTCGGACGTCGCCACCGCCGTCTATGAAGGCGCCGACGCCATCATGCTGTCGGCGGAATCGGCGGCCGGCAAATTCCCGGTCGAGGCGGTCTCGACCATGAACCGCATCGGCGAAGAGGTCGAGCGCGACCCGATTTATCGTTCCGTGCTCACCGCGCAGCGCCCCGCGCCGGAATCCACCGCCGGCGACGCCATCGCGGACGCCGCCCGCCAGATCGCCGAGACGCTCGATCTGCCGGCGCTGATCTGCTGGACCAGCTCGGGCTCGACTGCAGTGCGCGTCGCGCGCGAGCGGCCGAAGCCGCCGATCGTGGCGATCACGCCCAACATCGCGGCCGGACGCCGGCTGGCGGTGGTCTGGGGCGTGCATTGTGTGGTGGCGGAAGACGCGCGCGACCAGGACGACATGGTGAGCCGCGCCGGCCAGATCGCCTTCCGCGACGGTTTTGTCCGCGCCGGCCAGCGCGTGATCATCGTCGCTGGCGTGCCGCTCGGCATCCCCGGCACCACCAACATGGTGCGCATCGCCTCGGTCGGCCCCGAGGGCGGCGCGGATATCTAGTCCGCGGGAGCCCGGCAAACAAAAAAAGACGAAAACAACCCCATGCACAGTAGCCGGCGTTGCCGGCGAAGGTGCTCGGGTTTTGTGGAAAGGCGCGCTCGGGCAATGACCTGAGCGGAATCGGGTCTCGGCCCCGGTCGCGACCTGCTCTTCAGGCCCCGACCAGCGCTTTCGCGGTCGGCAGCAGCGTCTGCTGCACCACCAGACCGCGGGCGCGGGCGTCCATCACGCCGACGGCGCGCAGGGCCAGCAGCGTCACGGTCTGCACCGCATCGCGCATCCTGGCGGGATCGTCGAGATTGTCGGGCGCGAGCGGCCCGACCAGGGCCTCATGCAGCGCCCCCAACAGCGCGGTGGCCGCCAGCGCGGTATCCTGCGCCGGCAAATGGCCGGCCCGCACGGCGGCGTCGATCCGCGCGGCCATCTCGCCGGCGATCTCGCGGCGGCTGGCGAGGCGGGACGCGCTGACATCGACGTCGACCGGCTCGGCCAGGATGCCCCAGGCCAACCTGCGCTGCGACAGCGTGTGGACCGCCACGGTGGTGACGGCCGCCGCCAGCGCCGAGGATGGGCCGGGCGCGGCATCGGCCGCCCGGCGGATCGCCGCGAGCTCGTCGCGCGACACCTCGGCAATCAATTCGGAGATCAGCTCGGACTTGGACGGGAAGTAGCGGTAGACCGTTCCGGCCGCGACACTGGCCCGGACCGCAACCGGCGCGATCTGCACCGCCGCCATCCCGCCTTCCGCCGCAGCTTCCCGCGCTGCAGCAAGAATCGCACTGCGCCTGGCCGCAAGGCGCTTCACCACTTGATGCGTTCGCCGATAAACCATGGCGCGCTTCCTGTCCCACACGCCAGCCGCACGCCCCGCGCGGCCGAACGCGTCGTCCCTGCAATAGATGCAAATCGTCCCGCAAGGACTGAACAACTATTCAAAGTGAATGACAAGATGCAAATGCGTAGAACGTCACGCCGGACGGACGGGAGCGCCAAGCCTGCTGACGCCGGCTGGAGGGCTTTGAAGAAGAACGTGCGGGGAAGCTTGCCTGCGGGCCCATCCTTCGAGACGCCCGCCTACGGCGGGCCCTCGGGATGAGGTCGCGTTTCGCGGCAAGATATCAGACCCTCTTGGTGAGGAGCTCGCCAAAGCGGGCATCTCCGGACGATGCTCCGCATCGCCGGGCGAACCATGCAGGCCGAGCAGCCTCCGGCTCACTCCACCCCGCAAAAGAAAAGAGCCCCGTCCGGGACGGGGCTCTCGAAACTCTCAGATCGTCCGGTCTTACTTGAGGCTGGACGAGATCGAACCGAACTTGGTGTTCAGCGAGCTGCCGAGGTTGTTGACGACGGTGATGATCGCCAGCGCGATGCCGGCAGCGATCAGGCCGTATTCAATGGCGGTGGCGCCGGATTCGTCCTTCACGAAACGCGAAACGAGGTTCTTCATAGACTGCTCCCAAAGAGTACACGAGGCTTACAAATGGTCTGGTCTTCTCGGCTTCCCAGCGCCGCCCGACCATGGAACCGAACCTAGAGGCAAAGAATTGCGCCGCAGTTAATTCGACTGCGGAAACACGAAGCGGATTGCACGTATTCGACGATGGTAAAGGAGAATTGAAAACAATCCGTTAAATCGTAGCTATCCGCGGCGACGCCGCTGCGGCGCGATTTACCCGAAGTTATGACCGCGCATGGTCCAATGCCGCCCGCTCGGCCTGAAGCACGACGAGATGAATCGTTCATCGCGCTTCAGGTTATTGTTTGAGCATGATCTTCTCGGAAAACCGCTACACACTTTTCCGGATCATGCTCCGACCGACAAGAACAAGCAGGACGACGAGGCGGCATGTCCCTTTCCTTTGCCAACAGCATTGCGATGCAGAGCCGCGCGCGCGCACTGCTGCCGCTCTGCGTCGGTGCCGGCACCTATCTGTTCTTCCTCTTCGTCGGCGACACGCTGCTTCAGGACTCCGACTCGTTCTGGCAGATCAGGATCGGGCAATGGATCCTCGATCACGGTGCCCTGCCCTACACCGACTTCTATTCTTTCACGCGCCCAGGGGAATCCTGGATCTCGACGTCGTGGCTGTCACAGGTGCTGTTCGCCTTCTCCTACGCGCAATGGGGCTGGGCCGGACCCGTGATCCTCACCGCGACCGGGATGGCGCTCACCGCTGCGGTCTTCGTCTATCTCCTTGACGCGCAGATCGAGGCGCCGCGCGCGGTGCTGTTCGCGATGCTGGCGCTGCTGCTGTCGATCCATCACGTGCTGGCGCGTCCGCATATTCTGGCGCTGCCCGTCATGGTGGCGTGGGTCGGCCTGCTGATGGCGGCTGCCGACCGCCGAAGCGCGCCGTCCTGGACCTGGCTGCCGCTGATGGCGCTTTGGGCGAATTTGCATGGCGGCTTCGTGCTGGGCCTCGCGCTGATCGGCCCGATCTCGCTCGAAGCGGTCGAGCATGCCGAGAAGGGACAGCGGCTGAAGCTGTTCATGCGCTGGGTGCTGTTCGGCGTCGGCGCGCTGATCGCTGCCTGCTGCACGCCTTACGGCTGGCGGACGCTGATGGGCGCGACCAACATCCTCAGCCTCGGCGAATTGCTGTCACTGATCTTCGAATGGATGCCGGCGAACTTTGCCACCTTCACCGGGTTCGAAGGCGCACTGCTCGGCCTGATCGCGCTCGGCTATTATCGCGGCCTCGTGCTGTCGGCGCCGCGGATCTTCCTGATCCTGTTCCTGACCTGGACCGCGCTGACCCATGTCAGGAATATCGAGGCCTTCGCCTTCCTGGTGCCGCTGGTGCTGGCAAAGCCGCTCGGCGAGATGTTCCCGCGCCCGCCAGCGGACACCGCCGACGCAGACCGCTGGCCGGCCCGCTATGTCACCGCGCTCGGCGCGCTCATGATCGTGGCCGCGAGCTGGACCTCGACCTCGCTCTACATGGGACACCATCGCTTCACGTTCACGATGACGCAGACGCCGGTTGCGGCGGTCGACCTGCTCGAAAAACTCGAGGTGCAGCGCATCTTCAACGCCTATCAGTTCGGCGGCTATCTGATCTCGCGCGACGTCCCTGTGTACGTCGACGGCCGCGCCGAGCTCTATGGCGAAAAGTTCGTCATGGACTTCTTCAAGGCGACGGAAGGCAAGAAGCCCGAGCTGCTGCCGCGCCTGCTCGACCAGTACAAGATCGACGCGACGCTCCTGGTCGCCGATGCGCCGGGCCCGCAAATCCTCGATCAGCTCAAGGGCTGGAAGCGGATCTATACGGATGACATCGCGGTGATCCATGTGCGGGACAATGCGGACGGAGCGGCGCCGCCGTCGAAGTGAGGAAGCGACTTCCGGCGCGTCCTCTCAGATCCGACGTTCGCTTAAAGATGTGAAGCGGACCTAGGCACGCATTCCGGCCATTTCGCCGTTTGCCCCAAGGCGGTCGTCAAGCGGCAATGTCAGTTGCTGTTAATTCGACTTATGCGCCCGGAGTCAGCGTAGCAGCGATGACAAGGGCTCGCGCGGTTTTCGTATGGGCTTGAACCATCTGCCTCGTGTTAACGACCAAGAGCCAATCATGTTCGACGATCTGATGACCCTCCTGGTTATTCTGTCCTTCGGCTTTCCCGCCATGCCATGGTTTTTGGGTGCGCGATGGGGGTCGAGAGGAGTTTGGCTCAGTACAGGATTTGCCGTAGTCATCCTGTTATGTTTTTTTCCAATATTGTTCTGGGTTGCATGCGGTGCCTGTGGGCAGGGCGCGATAGCCATCTTTATGCTGGGGCCGATCTGGATTGCTTCGGCATTGCTTACGGTCACTTCGGCGGCGTTCGCTTACTACAAATTCGCGCGCTAATTTCCGCAAGACCGCGAAGGCGCAGGGGGGTAACGATACCGCCCACGCTGGGCATCGCAGATGAAGTGATTGAGTATGGCATCAGCGATGTCAGCTTGTGGCCCATCAGCGAAGTGGCGACACCTTTCATTGAGGCCCGCTTGGTGGGTAGAGCGGACTGACTTTGCTCACTCTGCGTTCTTCGCATTTTGACCCATAGCGGACGTGAACATTTTGTGTTGGCAAGCGCCGCCAAGACGGACGATGGCTCCTTGCTATGGACCCGCTCGTCTCGCAACGAGAATATTGGCTATACACTGCAAGACGATTTCGTTTTGTTGATTGCGCACTCTGATTTGGTTGCGCACGATGCCTCGATCAGGTTTCGACTTAGACTCCCGCTTCTCCAGAACAATCATCTCAAGATCGAGTTCATCTCCTGGGCGTACCGGGTTCGGCAGCCTTAACTCATCCCAACCCATTCCGGCGAGGACATGGAGCCGAGGCTGGAGCTTCGGCGTGAGCGAGATGAAGATCGAAAACGTATGGGCGCTCGATGCGGTTAGTCCCCCAAAAATTGAACGTGCTGCTGCCTCCTCATCGAGGTGACGGGGCGCTGGATCATATTGCTTGGCGAACTGGACGATCTCTTCCTTCGAGACCAGATAAGGACCAGCCTTGCTAGTCATACCAATTTCGGCATCTTCAAAATACAGCTGGGTCATGGCTTCGTCCTCTGCGGATGAAGTAAATCAGGCACGGCTCAACGCGGCGGGATTATAACCCTTTTCAAGCATCAATTTCTGTTCTTGTCCGGCTAACCCACACGTCGTTCAGGCCAGTCGCACCAATTTCCAAGGCAGCCTTTCCCGGATGAGCAAACACCAAAGGTCATCATCCGAAAATCAGCTTATGGCCCATCAGCGAAATGGCGACACCTTTCATTGAGGTCCGCTTGGTGGAGTAGAGCGGACTGACTTTGCTCACTCTGCGTTCTTCGCATTTTGACCCATAGCGGTCTTCCATTGATCTAGATCAACGCGAGGTACATCCGGGAAGTTTGGTTCAATCGTCGAACAAGAGAGGACGCTTATGAGCGATCATCCAGAAGACGGTCCCCCGAACGAATCCTCCTCAAACGCATTCGAAAAAAATAGGCGCGGCAATGACGGCATGCAACGACGCGACCTTTTGTTGGGTGGTTCGTCGCTCGCTGCGATGACGGCCTTGGCGGCGACGGCGCCAGCGACCGCTCAAGTGCAACAGGCTGCACCGGCACCCGCAGCAGCACCCGCATCGACGGGGCCGAAGCTTGGCGAGATCCTGCCGTTTCCGCAGCCGCCGCGTCCTGTCATCACCGAGCCGGATTGGCGCAAGGTGCCGCAGCCGAAGCCAGTCTCGATCCGGCCGCCGAAGGGCGCCCCCAACATCCTGGTCATTCTTCAAGACCAGACTTCCTATGCGGACCCATCGACCTTCGGCGGACCGATCAACTTCCCGACCATGGATCGTCTCGCCAAAGAGGGGCTGACCTACACGAACTTTCACGTCAACAGTCTGTGTTCGCCGAGCCGCACCGCGCTATTGACCGGACGCAATCAACATCAAAATAGCCAAGCCGCTGTAGTTGACGGTGCGACCTCATATCCCGGCGACACCGGCATGCGGCCAAAGAGCGTTGCGCCTATCGCTGAAATTCTTCGACAGTGGGGCTATTGCACGTCGATGTTCGGCAAAAGCCACGAGACGCCGCCGTGGGAAACCAGCATGAGCGGCCCGTTCGACCGCTGGCCAGCGCGACAGGGCTTTGAAAAATTCTATGGCTTCATCGGCGGCGAGAAGAACTTGTTCCGGCCCTACCTCGTGGATGGCACTACCGAACTCGGCGTGCCGCGCGACCCAAACTATCATTTCAACGTCGATATCACGGACAAGGCGATAGGCTGGATACGTGGTACGCGCTCGCTGACCCCGGATCGTCCGTTCTTTATGTATTACGCCACGGGCGGCGCGCATCCGCCTCACACGCCGCCGAAAGAATGGCTCGATGTCTACAAGGGGAAATTTGATCAGGGGTGGGACAAGCTACGCGGGGAAATTCTTGCGCGTCAGATAAAGATGGGCCTGATGCCTCCGGGCACCAAGATTGCTGAAAACCCTCCTGAAATTCCAAAATGGGACGCCCTTTCGGACGACGCGAAGAAGGTGCTGTCGCGGCAAATGGAAGTCTATGCAGGCTATGCCGAGCATACCGACCGCGAGATCGGGCGTTTGATCGACGCCATCGGGGATCTCGGCGAACTCGACAACACCATCGTGATCTATATCGCCGGCGACAATGGCGGCACCGCGATCGGTGGTCTAAACGGAACCTTCAACGAATGGTCCAACCTCAACGACGCACCCGAAGACATCCCGTATCTCAAGACCCGAATGGACGAGTATGGCGGACCGAACTCCTACCCTAACTATTCGGTGGCTTGGGCAATGGCCGGCTCCACGCCGGCAACCTGGTGCATCAATGCCTGTCAGGGCGGCGGCCAGAATCAGGGCATGGTCATTCGCTGGCCCGGCGGCATCAAATCGAAAGGGGAAATCCGCAGGCAGTATACCCACCTGATCGACGTCGGCCCCACCATCCTTGAAGCCGTCGGCATCCCCGAGCCAAAGATAGTCAACGGCGTCGAGCAGATTCCGATGGCCGGCACCAGCATGATCTACTCGTTCGACGATGCGGCGGCAAAGGATCGCCACACCGTCCAGTACAACGAGTGCAGCGGCAATCGCAGCATCTACAAGGACGGCTGGATGGCCTGCGTGATGCACCGCGCGCCATGGGAGAGCAGCCCCCGCGTCGATGACTACGCCAAGGACAAATGGGAGCTTTACAATGTGGCCGTGGACTTCGGACAGGCTACCGACCTCGCCGCGCAAAATCCCGCGAAGCTGAAAGAACTGCAGGACCTATTCCATCAGGAGGCGATCAAGTTCGGCGTTTATCCGATGGATGACCGCTCCTTCGCACGGCTGAATGCGACCAATGCCGGACGGCCCGACATTATGGCCGGCCGTACCGAGGTGACCTACTACGCCGGGATGACCGGCATGGCTGAAAATGTCTTCATCGACACGCTCAGCCGTTCCTATGTTGTCACCGCCGACCTGGTCATTCCCAAAGGCGGCGCCAACGGCGTCGTGGTCTCGCAGGGTGGCCTGTTCGGCGGCTGGAGTCTTTACGTCAAGGACGGAAGACCCAAGCTCGCCTACAACTGGCTGGCGCGGGAGAAATACTTCATCGAAGGCAAGGAGGCTCTACCGGAAGGCAAGGTCACGCTGGTCTATGATTTCACCTATGACGGCGGCGGCCTGCACAAGGGCGGCACCGGCGTGCTGTCGATCAACGGCAGGAAAGTCGGCGAAGGCCGCATCAATAAGACGCAGGGCGCGGTGTGGTCGCTGGCCGGTGAGACCGCCGACATCGGCGTGGATGCCTACTCCCCAGTGTGCGATGACTACGATCCTTGGGAAAACGCCTTCACCGGCACCATCAACACCGTGAAGATCAAACACAAGGCTTGAGCGCAAGACTTGGCCCTTCCCCGTTACGCGAGGAGGGCTCTCTTTGTGTCCCGCGCCAACACCAGTCCGCTCCTGGCCCATCAGCAAAGTGGCGACACCTTTCATTGAGGTCCGCTTGGTGGGGTGGAGCGAACTGACTTTGCCCGCTCTGCGTTCTTCGCATTTTGACCCTGACCTGACATTGACCCTAGCCCAAAAGGAACACCCTGTGCTTTGATACGTGGGACGGAATCTACCGATCTCGCGGGGGCCGTTTTGGCCAACAATTGCGTGGAACGGAGGCTTGCGGCGATTCTGGCGGCGGATGTTGCCGGATACAGCCGCATGATGGGTATGGACGAAGAAGACGTGCTGGCTCGCCTCAAGGCCGCCAGAAAGTCTCTTTTCGATCCCTCCATCGCCGCGCATCGCGGACGGATCGTCAAGACGACCGGCGACGGCATGCTGGTCGAGTTCGCCAGCGCCGTCGATGCAGCGCGATGCGCCATCGAGGTGCAGCGCGGCATGGTTGAGCGAAATGCCGCGGTGCCGCAGGCCAAGCGGATCGAATTTCGCGTCGGCATCCACGTCGGCGACATCATAATCGACGAAAATGATATCTTCGGGGACGGCGTCAATATCGCCGCCCGCCTTGAAGGCATCGCGGAACCCGGCGGCATCTGCATCTCCGAGGACACGCAACGTCAAATCCGCGGCAAGGTCGATATCGCCTTCGAGGACATGGGTCCGCAGAATCTGAAGAACATTGTTGAGCCGATGCGCGCGTGGCGATTGAGGATAAACGCGGACGGTTCTGCGGCAATCTCGAAAAGGTCGCCGGTCGAGACCACCCAGGCTCTGGCGCTGCCCGACAAGCCGTCCATCGCCGTGCTGCCGTTCCAGAACATGTCAGGCGATCCCGAACAGGAATACTTCGCGGACGGAATAGCGGAGGACATCATCACCGCGCTGTCCCGTTTCAAGGCGCTGTTCGTCATCGCCCGCAATTCGAGCTTCACATACAAGGGACGCGCTGTCGACATCAAGCAAGTGGGGCGCGAGCTTGGCGTGCGCTATGTGCTGGAAGGAAGCGTTCGCAAGGCGGCAAACCGGGTGCGCATCACGGGACAGCTCGTCGATACCCCTACGGGAGGACATCTCTGGGCAGACCGGTTTGACGGTGGACTCACCGACATCTTCGACCTGCAGGACCAGGTCACCGAGAGCATAGTCGGAGCGATCGCGCCGGCGGTTGAAAAAGCCGAGATCGAGCGCGCCAAACGCAAGCCTACCGAGAGTCTTGATGCCTATGATCACTACTTACGCGGTTTGGCCAGCTCTTATCAGTTTGCTAACCGGCAAGCGAACGAAGAGGCGTTACGCCTATTCAACAGGGCGATCAAGCTCGACCCAGGTTTTGCGTCAGCTTACGGTCGTGCCGCCCTTTGCTACACCTTTGCCAAGACCAATGGCTGGATTTCAGTCACACCGAGCGAGACTGCCAAAGTAGAAAAGCTCGTTCAGAGAGCGGTTGAGCTAGGAAAAGACGACGTGATCGCCCTCGCGGCGAGCGGATATGTATCAGCGTTTGTTTTACTCGATCTCGGGGGAGGCGCCGCCTTGATCGATCGCGCGCTCGTGTTCAATTCCAATTGGGCCGAGGCATGGTTTTGGAGTGGCTGGGTGAAGAACTGGCTAGGCGAGCCGGAAACGGCAATCGAGCGCTTCGCCCGTGCCATCCGCCTCAACCCGCTTGATCCGTTTATGAGCGGGGTACGAACTGGGACCTCGCATGCCCATTTCTTCCTGGGCCACTATGGCGACGCGGCATCGTGGGCTGCAATGGCGTTGCAGGACAATCCGGACTTTCAACCTGCGTTACGTATGGACGCCGCAAGCAAGGCAATGGCCGGACGACTGGAGCAGGCACAAAAGGCGGTGGCTCGGCTGCGGCAATTGAATCCTTCGGTGCGTGTCTCCAATCTCAAAAGCGTGCTCGGCCCCTATCGGCGTGCCGAAGATCTCGCTCGATACGAAGAAGGGTTGCGGCGAGCCGGGCTGCCCGAATGACCTCTACGGCCACGGTGCGGCAAGAGAGTGAGAGCCGCAACTTCCGCTCTCGGCCCATCAGCGAAATGGCGACACCTTTCATTGAGGTCCGCTTGGTGGAGTAGAGCGGACTGACTTTGCCCGCTCTGCGTTCTTCGCATTTTGGCCCGTAGCGGACATTCCCATCGGGACGATGGGAGACCGAAATCACGCCGTTGCTGCCAGATCGTTGGCAACGACTGCCAATATTTCGGCGGCGTGTGAACTCGCGATAAAGTGCCCGCCATCAGCGACTTCGTGCCATACCGCTCCAGGCATCCGCTCACCCAGCGGTTTGTTTACTGCGTAAGGCACAAACGTATCGGCGCTGCCTTGCCACAGATGAACCGGCCTATGGATCGCCGTGACGTCGAATGGCCACTGTTGATAGAGCATCTGCGCATCGGCCACGAGACCGTCAACGCCTTGCCGGAAACACTCGCGTCCAGACTCCACGATGGCACTCAGCACATCGTCATCAGCAAGCGCCGCGAGGTCAGCGGGGCAGCTCGCCTTCAGCAATGCCTTCTTGTACTGCTCCGGAAACCGCGTCGCAGCGAGATCGATCAGGTCATACATCAGCTGGAAACCCGGCCGGAAATGCAGTGCAAGGAACCCGCCTATGGCGTCGGTCGAGGACAGATCCTTCGCTGCCCAATTCGTACCGAATGCGCCGTAGGATCCGGGAGCGATGCTGGTCACGTGTACCAGCTTCGCGGGATCAAGGTACGCCGCTGCCGCGAGCGCCCAAGGACCACCCTCAGACCAGCCTGTGACCGCAAAGCGATCGGTCTCAAAAGCGTTGGCAATCGCTTCCAGGTCTGCGGCCCAGCCTGCGAAGGTGCGACCGTGTTGAGGATCTGATTTGCCTTGGCCTGGACGGTCCACGCACACAAATCTCAAACCAAGTTTGAGCGCGTGAGACGCAAAAACCTTGGCTTCGAGCCGGCTCGATGGTCCGCCATGATTGTGAAGTACGAGCGGACCGTTCGGATCGCCGACCTGAAGGTAAGCCAGTGATCGACCGCCGATCTGGACTGCACCTTCGCTAGGACACGCAGCGTTGCTTGAATTTCTCAAATGCATGCCCTCCGTCGGGCCTCGATGACTCGTCGATCTCGCGGAGCCTTTGTCTCAGCCAACCAACTCTTTTTGGAATTTCTCGATCGTAGGCTGCAACAACGGCCGCCATGGTCACACGGCTGTCGGATGTCTGCAACTGGCCCATAGCAGCCATTTCCGCGTTCAAAGCTGACATCGGCTTTCGCCCCGAAACGGGCACTTGCGATTTAAAGACCAATCGGTCTATATGTCGATGATGAGCCGCCCAACCCCAGTGCAGTCGCCCCGTGGCCGCCCCCGAAGCTTCGACGTGGATGCCGCGGTCGAACGCGCGATGGGGGTGTTCTGGTCGCGCGGCTATCACGCCACGGCGCTGCCGGACCTGCTTCGGGCCACGAAACTCTCGCGTGGCAGCCTTTACGCCGCGTTCGGCGACAAGCACTCGCTCTTCCTGCGCGCACTCGATCGCTACATTGCCGATGCCGTGACGCGGATGGATGTCGAACTCGCCCCCCGCAGGGAGCCGGTCGACGCCCTGCGGGCCTATCTTGCCGGCTATGTCGATCGCACCAGCGGTGCCAACGGCCGGCGCGGCTGCCTGCTGGTGGCCACGGCCATGGAGCTGGCCGGCCAGGATGCCGCGATTGGTCGTCGCGTAGCGGGCTTCTTCAGGGCCATGGAGGCCCGCCTGGCCGATGCCCTGTCCCGCGCGAAGGTGGCGGGCAAGCTGGCCGACGGTGTCGATCCCGCGAGTGCCGCCAAAATTCTGGTCTGTTTCGTCGAGGGCCTGCGCGTGGTCGGCAAGACGGCGCCGGCGCGGGCCACATCGCAAGCCACCGCTGACGCTTTGCTCGACCGGTTCGTCAGGTAGCAACCCAATCAGGTCAACTACCCCCGGACGCCTCCGCACCTGGCGCGTCAATATATGGACCGATCGGTCGTGAAAGGAAGGATGCCATGTCTGCCATCCAGATCGTCTGCGCGGTAGCCGTTCCCCTGCTCTGGGGTTATCAGTTCGTGGCCATCAAGGTGGGCGTCGCGGAGTTTCCGCCGCTGTTCTTCCTCGCGCTGCGCTTCCTGGCCATCGCGCTGCTGCTCGTTCCGTTCGTGAAGAGGCCCACGCGCGCGCAGCTCGGCCCTGTCGCAGCCATTTCGATCTTCCTGGGCGGTCTGAACTTCGGGCTGTTCTATGTCGGCCTCGGGCTCGGCTCGGGAAGCATGTCGGCCGTCGCGTATCAACTCGCCACGCCCTTCACCGTCCTGCTGGCCTGGCCGTTGCTCGCCGAGCGGCCGTCTCTCTCCACGACCGCCGGAGTGCTGCTCGCATTCGCCGGCGTTGTCGTGCTGGCAGCGGAGCCTGGCCTGTCGGCCAACGGGCTTCCGCTGCTGCTAGTGGTCGGGGCGGCCTTCGCATTCGCGGTGTCCAACGTCCTGACGAAACGCTACGGCCCTTTCGATCCCCTGATGTTGATGGGGTGGTCGTCGCTGTTCACAGTGCCGCAGGTCATGTTGATGTCGCTGCTGCTCGAATACGGACAACTGGCGAGCCTCGTCACGGCGGATGGACGCGGCTGGCTGGCGCTCGCCTACACGATTTTCATCGGCGGAATTGTCGGGTTCGGCCTCTGGTTCTGGCTGATCGCCCGCTGCTCCATGGGCCGCGTCGCGCCCTTCGGCCTGCTGCTTCCGGTGTTCGCCTTGACGTCGAGCGTGCTGTTCCTTGGCGAGCGCATGACCCCGAAGTTGATCGCCGGCGGGCTGCTCGCGATCGCAGGCGTGGCGATGACACAGGTCAGACCGAGCGCGCGACCCAGTTGAGCCCGGATGTTGCGTTGTGGGATCGATGTCGTCTGCCCGGCAATGGAGATCACGAGGCTTCACGTCTCGGTGGTGGACCGTGTTGCGACGTGACGCGCCCAACTTGCCGTGCGCAAATATCCGATCGAACAGGAGGGCGTATCATGATGTTTCGCAATCTTCTCGCCGCGCTTCTCGTCACGATCGCGATCAGCGCGGCACATGCGGCACCGCAATGGCTGAACCTGCCGCCGACGCCGACACTGCCCAGGGCGACGCAGAGCGGCTTCGCGCCCGTCAACGGCATCAAGGTCTGGTACGCAATTTTCGGCCGCGGCGAGCCTGTCATCCTGCTGCATGGCGGCCTCGCCAACGCCAACTATTGGGGCCGCCAGGTCCGCGCGCTGCAACGGCACTATCAGGTCATCGTCATGGACAGCCGCGGGCATGGGCGCAGCAGCCGCAATCAGGAGCCCTATGGCTACGATCTGATGGCCTCGGACGTGGTCGCCCTGCTCGATCACCTGAAGATCAGGAAAGCTGCGATCGTCGGCTGGAGCGACGGCGCGATCATCGGCCTCGACATCGCGATGAAGCACCCGGAACGGGTGAGCAAGCTGTTCGCCTTCGCGGCGAATTCGGATCCGTCAGGCGTTGCGGACATTGCGTCGAGCGACGTCTTCAACGCCTACATCGCGAGAGCTGGCGAGGAGTACAAGCGCCTGTCGCCGACCCCGACCGAGTACAAGGGCTTCGTCGCGGAGATTACCAAAATGTGGGAGAGCCAGCCGAAATGGACGGCGTCGGATCTCGCGACGATCAAGGTCCCGACCTGGATCGTGGACGGCGACCACGACGAGGCGATCAAGCGCGAGAACACCGAATTCATGGCGGCGAACATTCCGGGCGCCGGACTGCTGATCCAGCCGGAGGTCAGTCACTTCTCGTTCCTGCAGGATCCCGAGCAGTTCAGCGACGACGTGCTGCATTTTCTGGAACGTGGCGGTGAGTGGCCCGGAGCGGCAGCGAAGTGAGATATCGTAGGGTGGGCAAAGCGAAGCGTGCCCACCGCGTCTATCGCAATTGCCGAGAGATGGTGGGCACGGCGCTACGCGCCTTTGCCCACCCTACGCGACCGGTGCAGAGCCATTACGAGCCCAACTGCATCCACGCCGTCATTGCGAGGAGCGAAGCGACGAAGCAATCCAGACTGCTGCCATGGAAACATTCTGGATTGCTTCGCTACGCTCGCAATGACGGAGTTTGCGGGCCGACGACACGCACCTCTCTCGTGTCCCGGACGCGCTGCTGCGTGCAACGCTGCTGCGCTGAGCCGGGATCCAGAAGGCCACACGGCAAGATGCGGAGACATGGGCCCCGGCTCGGGGGGCCGGCCCCCGCCGCGGGGGGGGGGGGGGGGGGGGGGGGGGCCCCCCCGCGCGGGGCCCCCCCCCCCCCCCCCCGGAAGGGGGGGGGGGGGGCGCCGCGCCCGCCCCCGCGGGGGCCCCCCCCCCCCCCCCCCCCCCCGCACACAGAGACAAGAACACAAAAAAAACCTAAACAACCACAAAAAACCAAACACCCCCA